>NZ_JBEPTK010000011.1 GCF_040549485.1 Constrictibacter sp. MBR-5 | reverse complement strand
GGGGGCGGGGGGGGGCGTGGCGCCGCGCCTCTCTTTCGGCCGGGGGGCGGCCGGGCCCCCCCCCCCGCCCCCAGGGAAAGGTTCCTTTTCCTTCCCTTCCATTCCCTTTTGTTGGTCGGCCCTCATCCGCTCCAGGTCCGTGTAGGGCGTGAACTCGTCCAGCGGCCGGCCCTCGAAACCCTCGTAGACGTGCGGCACGATGATCGGCTCCGGCTTCTCCTCCGGCTCCGGCGCCAGGCCCCGCCGCCATTCGGCGAGCCAGCCATCGGCTTCCGCTGCGGCGTGGCCGGGCCAGCGGGGGTCGATGCCGTCGAGGAGCGGGTCGGAACCGGCGAAGCCGCCGCAGGGGCTCGCCGCATGCTTGTCCGGGATCAGGCCGGTGGCCTTGGCCTCGATCTCGATGCAGCGGACGGCGGTGCGGTAGTCGCCCTTGGCCGTCGCGAGCTTGGCGAGTGCCCGGAGCCGGTCGACCATCTCGGCGATGCCGGTCTGGCGGGCGATCTCGCGGCGGACGCGGAGGTCCTCGACGCGGCGGCGGATGTGCGGGCGGTCGAGCATGACGCTCGCCTGCTTGGCGGCACTGTCGGGGGCGTAGCCGGCCCAGCGTGCGGCGGCGGCACCGCTGGCACCGCGGGCGACGTGGCGGCAGAAGATCTCCTGGCGTTCGGTGAGGGGCGGGGGTGAGGCTTCGGGCATGGCGGTTCTCCCAAGGGGAGGCACCATCATGCGCTTATAGTCCTAGGAATACAAGTTCTCTCTGTGACGGAGGAGAAAGGGCGCTCCGCCCGAGGATGACACCGGAGAGAGGGGGCGGCGTGGCCGGAAGGCTTGACTTGGAGGGTGGACGGGGTATCCGTCGCGGTACCGTAGGATGGGGACAGCATGGACAGCACGTTGTCGTTGGCGATGACGAACCTCGTCTCGCCGATCATCCTGAGCTTCGTCCTCGGGCTTCTCGCCGCCCTGGCGCGGTCGGACCTGAGCTTTCCGGAAGCGATCGCCAAGGGGCTCTCGCTCTATCTGCTGTTCGCGATCGGCTTCAAGGGCGGTGCCAGCGTCGCGGCGCACGGGGCGGACCTGCAGCTCGCCTCGGCCCTGCTCGCGGGGGCGGTGCTCTCGCTCCTGCTGCCCTTCGTCGCCTTCGCCCTGCTGCGCGCGACGACGCGGGTCCCGGTCGTCGATGCGGCCGCCATCGCCGGGCATTACGGGTCGATCTCGATCGTCACCTTCGTGGCGGCGAGTTCGCTCCTCGCCGCGCTCGGGATCGCGGCCGAGGGCTACATGGTCGCGGTGGCGGCGGCGATGGAGGCGCCGGCGATCCTGTCGGCCCTGTGGCTCGCCACCCGGCGCGGCGGCGGCGCGGACCGCATGGGCGGCGACCTGTGGCGCGAGATCCTGCTCAACGGCTCGGTCATCCTGCTGCTCGGCGCCTTCGCGATCGGCCTGATCACGGGCGAGCGGGGCATGGCGACGATCAGCGGCTTCTTCGTCGTGCCGTTCAACGGCGTGCTCTGCCTGTTCCTGCTCGACATGGGGCTGGTGGCGGGGCGCGGCCTGCGCGGCGGCCGCGGCCTGCTGTCGCCGGGACTGCTCGCCTTCGGCCTCGTAATGCCGCTGATCGGCGGCGCCTGCGGTCTCGCCACGGGGCTCCTGCTGGGGCTCTCGACGGGCGGCGTGGTCCTGCTGATGGTGCTCGGCGCGTCGGCGTCCTACATCGCGGTGCCGGCGGCGATGCGGGTGGCGCTGCCCGAGGCCAACCCGGCGCTGTCCCTGACCCTGTCGCTGGGCGTGACGTTCACCTTCAATCTGACGCTGGGCATTCCGCTGTACCTGATGGTGGCCACAGCCGTTACGGGGAGTTGAGCGCGATGGAGATGCACGCGGCGAAGCGCGTCGAGATCATCATCGAGGCGGTGATGGAGCGCCGGCTGACCACGGCGCTGACCGACGCCGGCGTGACCGGCTATACCGTCCTGCCCGTGAGCGGCGGGTCGGGACGTTCGGGCCAGTGGACCCGCGAGGGACAGGTGAGCCGCGCCGGCGGCATGGTCGCCGTCATCTGCCTCGTCCGGCCCGAGCGGCTGGACCCGCTGCTGGAAGCGGCGTTCGCGGTGGTGGAACGCCACATCGGCGTCGTCAGCATCGCCGACGCCCAGGTGCTCCGCGCCGAGCGATTCTGAGGCCGGGCGGGGGGCTGGCGAGCCGCGCCGCCCTCTTCACGTGGTCGGCGGAGGGAGGGAGACTGACGGGGGCCCACGTCGACGGAGGCGTCACATGACCCGAAAGGCGGAACCGCGCGACCCCGCGAAACCCGTCCTGCTGGCGCTTTACCTGGTTTGGCGGACCGCGCCCTGGCAGCCGACGCGCGACCGAGGGGGCGGTGTCGGACCTGCCGGCCCTCGTAGACGCGGCTTCCCCGCTCGTGCATGCGGGCGTGGCGCCATATAGGATGGTCTATCGAGGGCAGAATTCGTAACGCTAACTTGGAAGTCGATGCCGAAGTTGAACCCTCAGATCCTGTTATGGGCGCGCGAAAGCGCGGGCTTGACGATCGAGGACGCCGCTCGTGGGATCGGCCTGAGCGGCGAGAACGCTTCTGCTCGTCTGGCCGAAATGGAGGCTGGAGAGCGCGAGCCGACTCGGCCGCAGCTTCTCAAGATGGCAAACCGATATCGTCGGCCGCTGCTGACTTTCTACCTGCCAGAACCGCCGGCCGCCGGGCCGCGAACGCATGACTTCCGCACCCTCCCCGAGCGTGAGCGGGGTTCGGAGGCATTGCTCCACGCGCTCGTCCGAGACGTGAAGACCCGGCAGGCGCTTGTCCGAAGCTCGTTGGAGGACGCCGAGGAAGGTGATCGACTGCCTTTTGTGGGATCTATCAACCCCGCAGACGGGCCAGAGGCGCTCGCTACAGCAATGCGGCGCACAGTGAGATTTGACCGGGACGCTTATCGGCGCGCTCGAACGATCGACGAGGCCTTCCGGGTTCTTCGCGACGCCGTTGAAGCGGCGGGGGTGTACGTTCTGCTGATGGGAAACCTCGGCCACCACACTTCCAATCTGAGCCCCGGGGTATTCCGCGGCATGGCGATCGCAGACGACGTTGCGCCGTTTATCGTCATCAACGAGACAGACGCACGCTCCGCTTGGCCCTTCACGCTGCTGCACGAACTCGGCCACGTTCTCATCGGCGAGACTGGAATCAGTGGGTACGACAGCGACCAGGCAAGCGAGCGCCTTTGTGATGACGCAGCCGCGCGCCTCCTTCTTGATCGCGACGAACTCTATGCAATCCCACGCCGGCAAGAGCTCGACGCTCTTGTCGAAGATATCGGCGCCTTCGCGAACGCGCGGAAGGTCAGCCGTAAAATGGTTGCCTACAACATGCTCCGCGCCGGCATCGTCCCCGCTGTCCTCTACCGTCGCCTCGCCGATCAGTTCGACGAGGACCGGTTCGAGTTTGCGCGTAGGGCGCCTGGTAAAGGAGCGCCCGACTATTTTGTCGTTCGCCGCCACCGTGTAGGACAAGGGCTGATTCGTCTGGTCGACCGGATGATGGCGGAAGGCGTCCTCACGACCACCAAGGCAAGTAAGGTCCTCGGCGTGAAGGCGACTGCGGTCGGTCGCATGACCGAGCGCGCGGCGTAGAGGCGGCGGGTTGCTCTACCTCCTCGACGCAGACACCCTGATCACAGGCGACCGCAAAGCCTATCCCTTGCGGCGCTTTCCGGTGTTCTGGGATTGGCTCCGATACCAGGGCGAACACGGCAATGTTAAGATTCCATTGGAGCAATGGGAGGAAGTCACCTCGGGCCGTGGCGAGATCGTTGACTGGCTTCGTACTGAAGAGTGCCGCGCGGCGTTGATTCTCGTCGAGGAGCCAGACCCCGCCATGATCGCAGACACGATGCGGAATGGTTACGGCGAACTCGACGAAAACGGCGTGGAGCTTGTCGGCCGCGACCCCTTCTTGATCGCCTATGCTCGCAGCCAGATCGGCGGAAGAACTGTGGTCACGTTCGAAGTTTCCAAGCCGGCCAAGCGCGGGGCGAATCGTAGATGTCTGTCGTGACTTTGGGGTGCCATGCTGCACTCTGTTTGACATGATCGAAGCATTAGACTTTACGACCGACTGGCGCGGATGATCGATCGAGTTCTGGAAATATCGCGAATTGAAATCTATGATCCGAGAGAGGTTCGGATAAAATTACTTTTTAATATCGCTAGCTATGAGGGCCTCCGTCGCATGATAAGCGGATCAATCTAAGATCATTTTTCTGACTTTGCGCACAATCGCGCAAACGGCAAAGCGCCGAATATTGTAGGACGAGGCATCGAGCGTAGCCCCTGCTATGAGCGGGCGGCTTTAGCCGATACATGCGCGACCAACTCGTGGGCTGTTGCAGCACTGAAAGACAACCGGCGCATTGGCGGAGGGGGAGGGATTCGAACCCTCGAAGGGTGTCACCACCCTTAACGGTTTTCGAGACCGCCCCATTCAACCACTCTGGCACCCCTCCGCAGGCAGCGCACTCGTCGACAGGCAGGTCGGCGGCGTTTCGGCCGCGGCGCATGCAAATAGGGGAATGCGGCGGCGGACGCAACAGGCTCCTGCGCGGGGGGCGTGTGTGCCCGGCGCGGGACGGGGGTGGTGCGGCGGTGCGGTGGGCCCCGGATCTTCGCTTCGCTCCGTCCGGGGACGCAGAAGGGGGGCTTCGCTCCATCCGGGGAAGCAGAAGGGGGGCTTCGCTCCGTCCGGGGAAGCAGATAAGGGGGGCGGGAATGGGGCGGTCTTGGCCTTCGCCCTTGCGGGTGGGGCGGCATGAGCATATTTTGGCTGTGCTGGTCGTCGCGTCATGCGAGCGGTCGGCACCTCGGAACACAGTCGGTGTGATGGGGGTGGGCCCCGGCCCACCTTTTTTTGTTTGTAGCGACCAGATCGGGGCGGACGACACGCGTCCATGCGGCTAATCGGCCATGACTGAAATCGCGCGCACAACGGCGCTGATCGAACCGGTGATCCGGACCATGGGGTACGACGTCGTCAGGGTGACGATGCTCGGCAAATCCAGGCCGACCCTGCAGATCATGATCGAGCCGACGGAGGGGCGTGCCCTCACCGTCGACGACTGTGCGTCGGTCAGCCGCGCCGTCTCCGAACTGCTCGACGAACACGACCCGATCGGCGGGGCCTACCTGCTGGAGGTCTCGTCGCCGGGCATCGACCGACCGCTGACCCGGCCGGGCGACTATGAGCGCTTCGCCGGCTTCGAGGCGCGGATCGACCTGGAGAGGCCGCTGGAGAGCGGCCGCAAGCGCCTGCAGGGCCGCATCGCTGGAGTCGAGCGGGGGACCGAGGGCGAGATCGTGCGGATGGCCGTGGGTGCCGAAGAGGTCCGCGTGCCGTTCGGGGACATCCGGCGCGCCAAGCTGGTCCTGACGGACGAACTGCTGGCGGCCGCCGAGAAAGGACAACACTGACATGCTGCAAATGCTCGGACCGGAGCTGATCCAAGTCGCCGACGCGGTCGCCCGCGAAAAGGGCATCGACCGCGACGAAGTGCTGGAAGCCATGGAGCAGGCCATCCAGAAGGCCGGCCGGTCGAAATACGGCCACGAGCACGACATCCGGGCCGAGATCAACCGGCGCACCGGCGAGGTCCACCTCGCCCGCTTCCGCGAGGTCGTCGAGAACGCCGAGGCCGTGGAGAACGAGACGACGCAGCTGCCGCTGGCCGCCGCGCGCCGCTTCAAGCCCGACGCGCAGACCGGCGAGTTCCTGGTCGACGAACTGCCGCCGATCGACTTCGGCCGGATCGCCGCCCAGACCGCCAAGCAGGTCATCGTCCAGAAGGTCCGCGACGCCGAGCGCCTGCGCCAGTATCGCGAGTACAAGGACCGCGTCGGCGAGATCGTCAACGGCCTGGTCAAGCGCCACGAGTTCGGCAACGTCATCGTCGACCTGGGCCGCGCCGAGGCGGTGCTGCGCAAGGACGAGATGCTGCCGCGCGAGCATTATCGCCGCAACGACCGCGTCCGCGCCGTGATCTTCGACGTGCGCGAGGAGGCCCGCGGCCCGCAGATCTTCCTGACGCGCGCCCAGCCGACCTTCCTGGCCAAGCTGTTCGCCCAGGAGGTGCCGGAGATCTACGACGGCATCATCGAGATCAAGGCCGCCGCGCGCGACCCGGGCAGCCGCTCGAAGATCGCGGTCATCAGCCGCGATTCGGGCATCGATCCGGTCGGCGCCTGCGTCGGCATGCGCGGCAGCCGCGTCCAGGCCGTCGTCGCCGAGCTGCAGGGCGAGAAGATCGACATCATCCCCTGGTCCGAGGACCCGGCGACCTTCGTCGTCAACGCGCTCGCCCCGGCGGAAGTCGCCAAGGTCGTCATCGACGAGGACGACCACCGCATCGACGTGGTGGTGCCGGACGACCAGCTGAGCCTCGCCATCGGCCGCCGCGGCCAGAACGTGCGCCTCGCGACGCAGCTCACCGGCTGGTCGATCGACATCATGACCGAGGCCGAAGAGTCCGAGCGGCGCCAGGAAGAGATGCGCCTGCGGTCGCAGAGCTTCATCGAAGCGCTGGACGTGGACGAGGTCATCGCCCATCTGCTGGTAGCGGAGGGCTTCTCCTCGGTCGAGGAGATCGCCTACGTGCCGGCCGAGGAACTGCTGTCGATCGAGGGTTTCGACGACGACCTGGCCGAGGAACTGCGGCGCCGGGCGCAGGAGGCGCTCAATCGCGAGGCGGAGCGTCTGGCCACGCGCCGGGCGGAACTCGGCATCGCCGACGACCTCGCCGACTTCGAGGGCCTGACGCCGGTCATGGTGGTGGCGCTGGGAGAGAGCGGTGTGACGACGCTGGACGACCTGGCCGACCTGTCGGCGTCCGAGCTGCGCTACATCGTCAGCCCGGGTGCCGAGGTGAAGAGCCTGGACGCCATCGCGGAACTGGACGAGGAGCGCCTGGAGAAGGTGCTGGCGTCGAGCCCGCTGGACGCCGACGAGGCGAACGAGATGATCATGCGCGCCCGCGCGCACTGGTTCACGGACGAAGAAGCCGCCGAAGACGGTACGGGCGAACAGGCGAGCGAGGACAAAGCAGCGAGTGCAGACTGACGCGGCGATCGAGACGCCGGCCACGCGTGGGCCGGAGACCGAGCCGGACGATCGCAAGGCGACCGTCAGGCGCTGCGTCGTCACGCGTGCGGTCCGCCCCAAGGCGGAACTGCTGCGCTTCGTGATCGGGCCCGACGGAACGGTCGTGCCCGACCTCGCCGGTACGCTGCCGGGTCGCGGCGTATGGGTGTCGGCGCGCCGCGAGGCGCTGGAGAAGGCCTGCAAGGCGAACATGTTCGCCCGGTCGGCCAAGGTCGCGGCCCGCGTGCCGGAGGATTTGACGCTCCGCGTCGAGTCCATGCTGGCGCGCAGGTGCATCGAACTGCTAGGTCTCGCGCGTCGCGCGGGGCAGGCGGTCAGCGGCTACGAGAAGGTGCGGGACTGGATCGCCAGGGACCGCGCCGGGTTGTTGATCGAGGCCGCCGACGGGTCGGCCGACGGACGCGGCAAGGTGACCGGCGCCGCACGCGCGACGCCGGTGCTCTGCTGTCTGACGGCCGAGGAACTCGGTGCCGCTTTCGGCCGCGACAGGGCCGTGCATGTCGCATTGGCGGCAGGCGGGTTCGCACGGCGGCTGCACGACGAGATGCGCCGTCTCGCCGGTTTCCGGCGGGATAGCGAGGGGAAGTAGAGGGATCATGACGGACACGACCGAGCGCGAACCGACGAAGCTTAGCCTCCGGCCGGGCAAGCTCGAGCTGAAGAAGACGGTCGAGACGGGCAAGGTCCGGCAGAGCTTCAGCCATGGGCGCTCGAAGACCGTGACCGTCGAGGTGAAGCGCAAGCGCACCTTCTCGCCCGACCCGACCGGCAAGAGTGCCGGCGGCGACGCCGGCCTGGCCGCCGACCGGATGGTGCGCGGCCTCAGCGAGCAGGAGCGCCAGGCCCGCCAGCGCGCCCTCCAGGCCCGCCAGCGCGAGGAGGCACTGGCCCCGCCGCGGCCGCCCGCGGCCGAGCCCGAGCCGGTCGAGACGGCCGCCGCGCCCGTGCCGCCGCCGGCACCCGAGCCCGAGCCGGAGCCCGAGCGCATCCTGACGCCGGAAGAGCTGGCGCAGCTGCAGGCCGAGCGCGAGCTCCAGGCGCTGCGTGACGCCGAGGCCGAGGAAGCGCGCAAGGCGGAAGCGGAAGCCCTGCGCCGCGACGCCGAGATCTCGCGCATCGAGGCCGAGGAAGCCGCCCGCAAGGCGGAAGAGGACAAGCGCAAGGCCGAGGAGACCGCACGTCGCCCCGCCACCGAGCGGGTCGCCGCAGCGCGTGCCGAGCGCACCGGCGCCGTCGCCCCGGCCGCGGAGGAAGAGTCCGAGGCATCGCGCAGCCGCCGCAAGCTGGAGGCGCGCAAGCCCGTGCCGACGCCGAAGCGGACCTCCGAGCCGCGCCGCCGGTCCGGCAAGCTGACGATCACCCAGGCGCTCGGCGCCGAAGAGGGCCAGGAGCGGGTCCGCAGTCTCGCCTCGGTGCGGCGTGCCCGTGAGCGGGAACGCCAGCGGATGCGCGAATCCGGCGGCCAGCCGCAGAAGATCTATCGCGACGTCGTCGTGCCCGAGACCATCACGGTCCAGGAACTGGCGAACCGCATGGCCGAGCGCGGCGTCGACGTCGTCCGGTCGCTGATGAAGATGGGCGTCATGGCGTCCATCAGCTCGGTGATCGACGCGGACACGGCCGAGCTGGTCGTGACCGAATTCGGCCATCGCATCCGCCGCGTCGCGGCCGCAGACGTGGAGATCGGACTGACGGGCGTCGAAGACGAGGATACGGACATGCAGCCGCGTCCCCCGGTCGTGACGATCATGGGACACGTCGACCACGGCAAGACGTCGCTGCTGGACGCCCTGCGCCAGACCGACGTGGCGGCGCGCGAGGCGGGCGGCATCACGCAGCATATCGGCGCCTATCAGGTCGAGCTGCCGTCGGGCGACAAGATCAGCTTCCTCGACACGCCGGGCCACGAGGCCTTCTCGGCGATGCGGGCACGCGGTGCCAAGGTCACCGACATCGTCGTGCTGGTGGTCGCCGCGGACGACAGCGTGCAGCCGCAGACGATCGAGGCGATCAACCACGCCAAGGCGGCCGGCGTGCCGATCATCGTGGCCATCAACAAGGTGGACAAGCAGGGCGTCGACCCGAACCGGGTGAAGACCGACCTGCTGCAGCACAGCCTCGTCGCCGAGGACATGGGCGGCGACATCCAGATGATCCCGGTCTCCGCGATCCAGAAGATCGGGCTGGACACGCTGCTGGAGGCGATCCTGCTCCAGGCGGAACTGCTCGAGCTGAAGGCCAACCCCGATCGTCCGGCGGACGGTGCGGTGGTCGAGGCGCAGCTCGACCGTGGCCGCGGCACGGTCGCGACCGTCCTGGTCATGCGCGGCACGCTGAACGTCGGCGACATCGTCGTCGCCGGCGCCGAGTGGGGCCGCGTGCGCGCCCTGATCGACGAGCACGGCAAGCAGGTGAAGAGCGCCGGCCCGTCGGTGCCGGTCGAGATCCTCGGCCTGACGGGCACGCCGCTCGCCGGCGACGAGTTCGTCGTCGTCGACAGCGAGGCCCGGGCGCGCGAGATCACCGAGTTCCGCCAGACGAAGGAGCGCGACAAGCGTACGGCGGCGACGCCGCGCGGCACGCTGGAGCAGCTGTTCACGCGGATGCGCGACGGCGAGGCCCAGGAAGTCCCGATCGTCATCAAGTCGGACGTGCAGGGCTCGCAGGAGGCGATCGTCGCCGCCCTGGAGAAGCTCGGCACCGACGAGGTGCGGGTGCGCGTGCTGCACGCCGGCGTCGGCGGCATCAACGAGTCGGACGTGACGCTGGCCGGTGCATCCTCGGCCTTCATCATCGGCTTCAACGTCCGCGCCAACAAGCAGGCGCGCGAAGTCGCCCAGCGCGACGGCATCGACATCCGCTACTATTCGATCATCTACGAGCTGATCGACGACATGCGGGCGGCGATGTCCGGGCTGCTCGCCCCGGCGCTGCGCGAGAACATCATCGGCCACGCCGAGATCCGCGAGGTGTTCGACGTCACGAAGATCGGCAAGGTCGCCGGTTGCCGCGTCGTCGACGGCATCGTCAAGCGCGGTGCGGGCGTCCGCCTGCTGCGCGACGACCGTGTCATCCACGAGGGCAAGCTGGCCACCCTGCGGCGCTTCAAGGACGACGTCCGCGAGGTTCGCGAGGGCTTCGAGTGCGGCATGTCCTTCGAGAACTACCAGGACATCCAGCAGAACGACGTCATCGAGTGCTTCGAGACGATCGAGGTCGCGCGGACGATCTGATCCGGTTCGCGCCGGTGCCGCCCGCCGCGTGCGGGCGGCACCGGCGCTTTCCGTTGCAGACCACCGTGCGAGAGATTTGAGAAGACAAGAGATGAAATCGCGACATCGCGACCATGCTCCGGCCGACAGCCGGAGCCAGAGGCAGTTGCGCATGGGCGAGGAACTGCGCCACGCGCTGGCGGAAATCCTGGCCCGCGGCGACGCCCACGACCCCGACCTGCGCGACGCCGCCATCACCGTGACGCAGGTGCGCGTCAGCCCCGACCTGCGCAACGCGACAGCCTTCGTGACGCCGCTGGGCGGCGAGAACATGGACCAGACCATCGCGGCCCTGAAGCGGGCGCGTGGCTTCTTCCGCGCGCAGATCGCCAAGACGGTCGAGGCGCGCTTCGTGCCCGAACTGCGCTTCGAGCCCGACACCTCGTTCGAGGAGGCGGAGCGCGTCGAGGCGCTGATCCGCGATGCGCGCGAGCGTGATCGCGCCATCGGCGGCGGCGATGCGGGAGGCGACGATGGGTCGGCGTAGGCGCGCCAAGGGCCCGTCGATATCGGGCTGGATCATCGTCGACAAGCCGAGCGGCATCACCTCGACCACGGTCTGCAACCGCGTCAGGCGGCTGGCGGACGACGCGAAGACAGGGCACGGCGGCACGCTCGATCCGCTGGCGACCGGCGTGCTGCCGCTGGCATTGGGCGACGCGACCAAGACCGTGTCCTATGCGATGGACGGCGAGAAGGCCTATCGCTTCCGGCTGCGCTGGGGCGAGGCGCGCGACACCGACGACGCCGAGGGCGAGATCATCGCGACGAGCGACGTCCGGCCGACCGCGGCGCAGATCGAGGCGGCGCTGCCGCAGTTCATCGGCACCATCCAGCAGGTCCCGCCGATCTACTCCGCCATCAAGGTCGAGGGCCAGCGGTCCTACAATCTGGCGCGCGAGCAGCGCGCGGTGGAACTGCAGGCGCGCCCCATCGAGATCCACGACTTCCGGCTGATCGAAATGGTCGACGACGACCATGCCGACTTCGACGTCGCCTGCGGCAAGGGCGCCTATATGCGCAGCCTCGCGCGCGACCTGGCGCAGGCCGTCGGCACCGTCGGACACATCGCCGCCCTGCGCCGTACGCGCGTCGGGCCCTTCACGGAAGCCGGCGCGATCCCGCTGGCGTCCCTCGAGGCACTCGGGCATATTGCGCCCGATTGCGAGCACCTTCTTCCGGTTGAGACCGCGCTGGCCGACATCCCGGCGCTGGCCGTCTCCGGAAGCGAAGCGGCCAGTCTGCGCCAGGGGCAGTCTGTGCCGCTTTTCCGTACCACGGACCTCGGCCGAATCGGCGATCTCGCCGACGGCGCCACGGTGCGGGCGACCAGCGACGGCATCACCGTCGCGCTCGCCCGCTTCGAGGGCGGCCGGGTCCAGCCGGTGCGGGTCATCAACCCCTAGGAAAAGGAGCACCCGATGTCGATTACGGCCGAGCGCAAGCAGGAACTCATCAAGGAATACGGTGCCAAGGAAGGCGACACCGGTTCGCCAGAGGTACAGGTGGCGATCCTCTCGGAGCGCATCCGCAACCTGACCGAGCACCTTCAGACGCACAAGAAGGACGTTCACTCCCGTCGTGGCCTGCTGATGATGGTCGGCCAGCGGCGCAGCCTGCTGGACTATGTCCGGCGCTCCCACCAGAAGCGCTACGAGGACCTGATCCAGCGACTGGGCCTGCGGCGGTAGGCAGAAGGCAGGGGATCCCGCGGGCGGCGCTCCGCCCGGCTCGGCCGCGCGCGGCCGAGAACCGCGGGATCCATACCGTCGTGTCCGAGGAGGGCACCGGTGAGGGCGGGGCAGCAGGGTGCGTCGGGCCGACGCACCGGCGGCAATGGGGCCGCCGTGGGTCGCGAAGCGATCCGGAGCCCGACTTACAGGTGAAGCGGAACCGTCCGTTCCGACCGCGGCCATGGAAGTGACAGTGCCGCCGGTTCCGCCCGAAAGGACACGATCTACGATGTTCAACATCACACGCAAGGAAATCGAGTGGGGCGGGCGCAAGCTCGTTCTCGAAACGGGGCGCATCGCGCGCCAGGCGGACGCGGCCGTGCTCGCGACCTACGGCGAAACGATCGTGCTCTGCACGGCGACCGCCGCGAAGACCCAGCGCCCCGGCATCGATTTCTTCCCGCTCACGGTCAACTACCAGGAGAAGACCTTCGCTGCGGGCAGGATCCCCGGCGGCTTCTTCAAGCGCGAGGCGCGCCCCTCCGAGAAGGAGACGCTGACGTCGCGCCTGATCGATCGGCCGATCCGTCCGCTGTTCGCCAAGGGCTTCCGCAACGAGACGCAGGTCGTCTGCACGGTCCTGAGCCACGACCTCGAGAACGACCCCGACATCGTCGCGCTGGTCGGCACCTCGGCGGCGCTGACGCTGTCCGGCATTCCGTTCCTCGGCCCGATCGGCGGCGCCCGCGTCGGCCGCATCGACGGCGAACTGGTGCTCAACCCGGTTCTCGACGACATGCCGCGCACCACCCTCGACCTGGTGGTTGCGGGCACGGCCGACGGCGTGCTGATGGTCGAGTCCGAGGCGCAGGAACTCTCGGAAGACCAGATGCTCGAAGCCGTGATGTTCGGCCACCGCGGCTTCAAGCCGGTGCTGAACATGATCATCGACATGGCCGAGGAATGCGCGAAGGACCCGTGGGACCTTCCGACCGAGGCCGTCGGCATCGACGAACTGAAGAAGCGCCTGCGCGACGTCGCCGGCAAGAAGCTGCAGAAGGCCTACAGCCTGCAGGTGAAGCAGGACCGCCAGACGGCGCTCGCCGCCGCCAAGGACGAGGCGGTCGCCGCCTTCGCCGACGATCCGAACGCCGCCGCTCAGGTCTCCGGCCTGTTCAAGGGCCTGGAGCGCGACATCGTCCGCGGCCAGATCCTCGACACCGGCAAGCGCATCGACGGTCGCGACACCAAGACGGTCCGGCCGATCGTCGCCGAGGTCGGCGTCCTGCCGCGTGCGCACGGCAGCGCCCTCTTCACCCGCGGCGAGACCCAGGCGCTGGTCGTGGCGACGCTGGGCACCGGCGACGACGAGCAGCTGATGGACACGCTCGCCGGCAGCTACCGCGAGCACTTCCTGCTGCACTACAACTTCCCTCCCTATTCTACCGGCGAGGCCGGCCGCATGGGCTCCCCGGGCCGGCGTGAGATCGGCCACGGCAAGCTCGCATGGCGGGCCGTGCATCCGCTGATGCCGGAGAAGGAGAAGTTCCCCTACACCGTCCGCGTCGTCTCGGAGATCACCGAGTCGAACGGTTCGTCGTCGATGGCGAGCGTCTGCGGCGCGTCGCTGGCGCTGATGGATGCCGGCGTGCCGACGAAGGCACCGGTGGCCGGCATCGCGATGGGCCTGATCAAGGAAGGCGACCGCTTCGCCGTCCTGTCGGACATCCTGGGCGACGAGGACCATCTCGGCGACATGGACTTCAAGGTCGCCGGTACGGCCGACGGCATCACCGCGCTGCAGATGGACATCAAGATCACCTCGATCACCGAGGAGATCATGAAGGTCGCGCTCGACCAGGCGAAGGGTGGGCGCATGCACATCCTCGGCGAGATGGCGAAGGCGCTGGAGGGCGCCCGGACCGAGGTCAGCTCGAACGCGCCGCGCATCACGACGATCACGATCCCGCGCGAGAAGATCCGTGAGGTCATCGGGTCGGGCGGCAAGGTGATCCGCGAGATCGTCGAGCAGACCGGCGCCAAGATCGACATCGAGGACGACGGCACGATCAAGATCGCGGCGATCGAGGAGTCCGCCTCGAAGAAGGCGATCGACTGGATCCGCGGGATCGTGGCGGAGCCGGAAGTCGGCGTGATCTACACGGGCAAGGTCGTGAAGATCATGGACTTCGGCGCCTTCGTGAACTTCCTCGGAAGCCGCGACGGCCTCGTCCACATCAGCGAGCTGGCACCCGAGCGGGTGAAGGCGGTCGGCGACATCGTCAATGTCGGCGACATGGTGAAGGTGAAGGTCCTCGGCGTCGACGATCGCGGCAAGGTGAAGCTGTCGATGAAGGCGGTGGACCAGAAGACCGGCGACGATCTGCAGGACGCGCAGCCCGCCGGCTGAACCCAGGTGAACGGCGGGGCGGCCGGCACGATGCCGGCCGCCCCGTACCTCTAACCGGTCCAGGGGTGGAATGATCTCGTTTCCGCTGATTGTGGGACATCGGGGCGCGGCGCTGCTGGCCCCCGAGAACACGCTCGCCGCATTTCGCGCGGGTGCGGCCGCGGGCGCCGCCTGGGTTGAACTCGACGTCCGCCTCGCCGCCGACGGGCTGGTGGTTTTCCACGACGCCACGCTGGACAGGACGACCGGACGTCCCGGCGCCGTTCGCGCGATGACCGTCGAGACGCTGAGCGCCATCGCGGTGGCGGGACCCGGCGTTCCGGCCGCCGGTACAGCCAACATCCCCTCCCTGGAGGAGGCGCTCCGCGAGATCCGCGCGCTCGGCATCGGCGTGAACGTCGAACTGAAGTCCGACGACGAGGAACCCGCGGCACTGGTCGAGCAGGTCGTGCGCGCCGTCGATTCGGCATGGCCGGCGGGGGCGGGGCCGCTCGTCTATTCGAGCTTTTCACGCGAGACGGTGTGGGCGCTGCGCGAGGCAGCACCGGACCGGCCGCGTGGCCTGATCGCGAGCCGGCTGCCGGCGGACTGGCGGACGGTGGCGAAGGACCTGGACTGCGTCTCGCTGCATCTCGGCTGGCGCCACCTCGCCGAAGAGCAGGTCGCCCAGGTGCGCGAGGCGGGCTATGCGGTCGCGGTCTGGACGGTCAACGAACGACCGGTCGCGGAGCGGCTGAGGCGTTGGGGCGCCGACAGCATCATCACGGACGACCCCGGCCTGATGGCGGGCCTCGATTAAGCCCGGGTGGTGGTCGTTTTCCGCCCGCGTACTTATATCCCCCTACTGTTTGCGGGTGGACCGTCCATCGGCGAATCAAAGAGACCGGGGAAGCGACGACTGGAATGCAGTTGAAGACACTGAGAATCTCGGGCCGGGACGTGTTGCCTCTCATCGAGGGCGGCAAGGGAATCTCGGTATCGAACGGCGAGAGCTCCGGGGCCTGGGCCGAAGCCGGCGGCGTCGGAACCTTCTCCGGCGTGAACGCCGACTCGTTCGACGACAACGGCGTGCTGATCCCGCAGCTCTATTTCGGGCGGACCCGCCGCGAGCGTCACGAGGAGTTGATCGCGCACGCGATCCGCGGCGCCATCCACCAGGCGCGCGTCGCCTGGGAGCGCTCCAACGGCCAGGGCCGCATGCACATGAACGTGCTGTGGGAAATGGGCGGCGCGGAGCGCATCCTGCACGGCGTCCTGCAGGGCGCGCAGGGGTTGGTGCACGGCGTCACCTGCGGTGCCGGCATGCCCTACAAGGTGGCCGAAATCGCCGCCAGCTACGGCGTCTACTACTATCCGATCGTGTCGTCGGCGCGCGCCTTCCGGGCATTGTGGAAGCGCGCCTACAGCAAGCATGCCGAGTGGCTGGGCGGTGTCGTCTACGAGGATCCGTGGCTCGCCGGCGGGCACAACGGCCTGTCGAACAGCGAGGATCCGGCGCGGCCGGAGGATCCCTATCCGCGAGTGCGCGAACTGCGCGCCGTCATGCGCGAGGCGGGTCTCAACGAGACGCCGATCGTCATGGCCGGCGGCGTCTGGTGGCTGTCCGAGTGGGCCGACTGGATCGACAATCCGGAACTGGGCCCGATCGCCTTCCAGTTTGGCACGCGACCGCTGCTGACCCAGGAGAGCCCGATCCACGAGGAGTGGAAGCGGCGCCTCCTGACGCTCAACGAGGGCGACGTCTTCCTCAACCGCTTCAGCCCCACCGGCTTCTATTCGTCGGCGGTGCACAACGAGTTCCTGGAGGAGCTTCGCCAGCGGTCGGAGCGGCAGGTTCCGTTCTCGCCGGAGCGGATCGGCGAGCACGACACGGCGCTGCCGCTCGGCCCGCGCGGGCGCCCCGTCTTCGTCACGGCCGAAGACTGCGAGCGCGCGCACCGGTGGATCGCGGAAGGCTTCACCGAGACGCTGAAGACGCCGGATTCGACACTGGTGTTCGTCGGCCCGGAGAAGCGCAACGAGATCCTCGAGGACCAGATCAACTGCATGGGCTGCCTGTCGACCTGCCAGTTCAGCAACTGGGCACAGAACGAGGCGGGCACGACGGGCCGCCGCGCCGATCCGCGGTCCTACTGCATCCAGAAGACGCTGCAGTCGATCGTCCACGGCGCGGACGTGGAGCATCAGCTGATGTTCGCGGGGCACAACGCCTTCCGGTTCGGCAGCGATCCCTACTATCGCAACGGGTTCGTGCCGACGGTGCGGCAGCTGGTCGAGCGGATCGCGAGCGGCCAGTAGCGGGACGGCTATCGGGCGAGCGGCGGCATGGCAACGGTGGTGCATGAGGTCTATAGTCATGCCCGACGGCCCTCCCGCCGCCGTCGAACCATGACAGTCCGTGGCTGAAACGCATGTCCCGCCCCGATAGCACGACCAGGATGAACGACGCGGCCGCCCGGCTGCGCGCGGTCGGTCTGCGGCCGACGAAGCAGCGGATCGCGCTCGCCGACCTGCTCTTCGGCGGCGGCGACAGGCATTTCACCGCCGAGCAGCTGCACGCCGACGCACTGGCGGCGCGCAAGCGCGTGTCGCTGGCGACCGTCTACAATACGCTGCATCAGTTCGTCGGCGCGGGCCTGCTGCGCGAGATCAGCGTGGCGCAGGGCCGGTCCTGGTTCGACACGAACACCGGCACGCATCATCACTTCTATCACGTCGACCACGGCGAACTGCGCGACATCCCCGGCGGCGGCGTCACGGTGGCGTCGCTCCCGTCGGCGCCGGAGGGGACGCAGATCGAGCGGATCGACGTGGTGGTGCGCATCCGGAACGCGCCGCGGCAGGCTGCGGATTAGAAGCATTCTATTCTGTTGACACGCATCCGCCCCGGTTCCATAAGCGTCGGTAGAGGCCGGAACGGGGATCCGCCCGAGAAGACCGGTCCCTGCTGTCCGACCGTGCGCCGGAAGCCGGTCGGCGTCCAGCATCGTCCGCCGAGGCCTCTGTCGACCCGAAGTCCGCTCCCGCGACCCGCGTCGCGCCGGCCTTCGGAACGTGACAACGCGAATGCGACTCTCCGAGGGAGCGCTTACCAATGCCTGCGATTTTGAGCGAACTCGAACGGCGCTGCGTCGATGCCGGCGTAAAGATGACCGCCCAGCGGCGGGTCATCCTCCAGGTGCTCGAGGCGGCGGACGATCACCCCTCGGTCGACGAGGTGTACCGCCGCGCGAAGGACCTGGACTCCTCGATCAGCATCGCGACGGTCTATCGGACGTTGAGTCTGTTCGACGAGATGAATATCGTGCAGCGGCACGACTTCAACGAGACGTTCGCCCGCTTCGAGGTGAACACGGCGCATCACCATCATCTGATCGACGTGGCCTCGGGCGAGGTCGTGGAGTTCCAGAACGAACCACTCGAGATTCTGAAGGCGAAGATCGCGGACGAGCTGGGTTACGAACTCGTCGATCATCGGTTGGAGCTATATGGTCGAAAAAAGAAGTCCTGATCAGCGCGACGATCCCGCGTGCGGAACGGACGAGCTGCTGGGGGACTGCCGGTGCCGACCGGCGGTCCGCCGCGCCTTTTCCGGCATGATGACGTCTGGTGCCGGTGAGCGCACCGCGATGGACGTCGCATGCCGGGTCTATCGCTACCACCATCCGGAAGTGCCGCCGATCCAGGCGCGCGATATCGTCCAGGTGTGGGTCTACCAGGGCGCCTTCCACTGAGCGCATCGCGCGCCTGAGCCCTTCGAGATTGCGGTTGCGGGACCATGGGCGGCGCGGTTAGTTAGCCGCCGAGGAGACCGCATGAACGATTCCCCCGAGACGGCCAGTCTGGCGCTGTTGCCCGCCGGCCTGCGCGACGTGCTTCCCGCCGACGCCGCCTTCGAGAGCGACGTCGGGCGCCAACTGCTGGCGATCTTCGCCCGGCACGGCTACGAGCAGGTCGCGCCGCCGCTGGTCGAGTTCGAGGACTCGTTCCTGAGCGGCCCCGGTGCGGCCATGGCGCGCGACAGCTTCCGGCTGATGGACCCGGTGTCGCAGCGGATGATGGTCGTCCGCTCCGACATCACGCCGCAAGTCGCGCGGATCGCGACGACGCGGCTGGCCGGCGCGCCGCGGCCGCTCCGCCTCGCCTATCTGGGACAGGTCCTGCTCGCGCGCGGGCGCCAGTTGCGGCCGCAGCGCCAGTTCCGCCAGGCCGGCATCGAGCTGATCGGCTCGACCGCGCCCGAGGCCGACGCCGAGGCGATCGTGCTGGCGGTCACCGCCCTGTCGGCGCTCGGCCTGCGCGACATCACCGTCGACCTGAACGTGCCGACGCTGATCCCCAGCCTGTGTGCCGACCTGGGCTATGCCGGCGGCGCGCTGACCCGTCTGAAGGCGGCGCTCGACCGCAAGGACGCGGCGGCGGTGGCGCGGCTGGCGGAGAAGGGCAGGGAGACCCTGCTGGCGCTGCTCGACGCGGCGGCACCGGCCGAGGAGGCGCTGGCGCGTCTCGAACACATCGCGCTGCCGGCGGACGCCGCGGCGGCGCGCGCCGAGCTGGCGGCGATCGTGCCCTGCATCCGGGCGGAGCTGCCCGACCTGACGCTGACGGTCGACGCGGTGGAGCATCGCGGATTCGAGTATCACAGCGGTACGAGCTATACGATCTTCGGGCGCGGCCTGCGCGGCGAGCTCGGCCGCGGCGGACGGTACATGGCCGGCCACGGGTCGGACGGAGAGCCGGCGGTCGGCATGACGCTGTTCATGGACGCCGTGCAGCGCGCGGTCCGGCAGCCGCCGGCGCCGCCGCGCGTGTTCCTCGCCTACGGGACGCCGCCGGAGGAGCGGCGCCGTCTGCAGGCGGACGGCTGGATCACGGTGGCGGGCCTCGAGCCCGCCGACGACACGCGCGCCGAGGCGCAGAGAATGGCATGCACGCACGCGCTGATCGACGGCGTGGTGGAGCAGTTGGAGGATCGCGGCTGATGGGCAACGTTTCGGTCGTCGGCGCCCAGTGGGGCGACGAGGGCAAGGGCAAGATCGTCGACTGGCTGTCGGAACGCGCCGACGTCGTCGTGCGCTACCAGGGCGGCCACAATGCGGGGCACACGCTGCAGGTCGGCAACCAGACCTACAAGCTGAGCCTGCTGCCCTCGGGACTGGTGCGCGGCAAGCTGTCGATCATCGGCAACGGTGTCGTGGTCGACCCCTGGGCGCTGCTGGCCGAGATCGAGCGCGTCGCCGCACAGGGCGTGAAGGTGACGCCGGAGAATCTGCGCCTCGCCGAGAACGCCGTGCTGATCCTGCCCTTCTACGGGCAGCTCGACCGCGCCCGCGAGGAGGCGCGCGGCGAGGCCAAGATCGGCACGACCGGCCGCGGCATCGGAATCGCCTACGAGGACAAGGTAGCGCGCCGCGCGATCAGGGTGTGCGACCTGGCCGATCCGGCGGTGCTGGAGCAGAAGGTGCGCGACCTGCTGCTGCACCACAACGCCTTCTTCCGCGGCATGGGCCAGCCGGAGATCGCGCTGGACGACGTGCTGCCGCCGCTGACCGAGGTCGCGCCGAAGGTGGCGCCGTTCGTCGACCGGGTATGGGAGCGGCTCGACGAGGCACGGCGCGCCCGCCGGCGCATCCTGTTCGAGGGCGCCCAGGGTGCGATGCTCGACATCGACCACGGTACCTATCCCTACGTCACCTCGTCCAACACGGTCGCCGGCGCGGTCGGCCCGGGGTCGGGCATCGGGCCGGGGTCGGTGGGCTACGTGCTGGGCATCACCAAGGCCTACACGACGCGGGTCGGCTCCGGGCCGTTCCCGAGCGAGCAGCTGAACGACATCGGCAAGCTGCTCGGCGAGCGCGGCCGCGAGTTCGGCGTCGTCACCGGCCGGGCGCGGCGCTGCGGCTGGCTCGACGCCGTGCTCGTGCGCCAGGCGGTGAAGGTCGGCGGCATCCACGGCATGGCCCTGACCAAGCTCGACGTGCTCGACGGCCTGCCCGAGATCAAGGTCTGCGTCGCCTACGAGCACGAGGGCAAGCGGCTCGACCATTTCCCGGCGTCGCAGCGCGTCCAGGCGGAGCTGACGCCCGTCTACGAAACCATGGAAGGCTGGAGCGACAGCACGCGCGGCGCGCGCAGCTGGGCCGAGCTGCCGGCGACCGCGGTCAAGTATGTGCGGCGCGTCGAGGAGCTGGTCGGCGCGCCGGTGGCGCTGCTGTCGACCAGCCCCGAGCGCGACGACACGATCCTGGTGCGCGACCCGTTCGAGGACTGAGGCGGCGCTGCGCCTCGCTCAGAGCGGCCAGAAGAGCAGGATCGCGGGCACGCCGACCGCGACGACCAGAAGTTCCACCGGCAGGCCCAGGCGCCAGTAGTCGCCGAAGCGGAAGCCGCCGGGCCCCAGGATCAGCGTGTTGTTCTGGTGGCCGATCGGCGTGAGGAAGGCGCAGGAGGCGCCGACGGCGACGGCCATCAGGAAGGCGTCGCCGTCGACCTGCAGCCGTGCCGCGGTGCCGATGGCGATCGGGCACATGACGGCGGCGGTCGCCGCGTTGTTCATGAAATCCGACAGCGTCATGGTCACCACCAAGATGAGGGTCAGGGCGATCACCGCATGGCCCTGCGCCACCCCCTCGATGAGGATCCGGGCGACGAGGTCGGCCGCGCCGCTGGTCTCCATGGCCGCGGCGACGGGGATCAGCGCGCCGAGCAGCACGATCACCGGCCAGTCGACGGCGTCGTAGACGCCGCTCGGCGGCACGACCCGCAGCACCATCGCGGCGAGGACGCCGAACGCGAAGGAGATCGCCGCCGGCAGGAGCCCGAAGGCCGCACCCGCGACCGCGAAGACCATGATCCCCGCCGCAATGGCCGCCTGCCGCCTGTCGGGCAGCCGCAGGGCGCGTCCGGCGAGGGGCACGCAGCCGAACTGGCTGGAGAAGGCGGACAGGCTCTCCGGCGGCCCCTGCATGAGCAGCACGTCGCCGTGGCGCAGCGGCGTCGTGCGCAGCCGCGTCACCGACCGCTGGCCCTGCCGCGAGATGGCGAGGAGGTTGACGCCGTAGCGGCTGCGCAGGCCGATGTCGCGCGCCGAGCGGCCGGCCAGGTCGGAACTGGGCAGCACGACCAGCTCACCGAGGACGACCTCGTCGGAGGCCGGCGAAGGTTCCTCGTCCGCCGCGGCGTCCTCTTCCTCCGCCGCGGCGGCGCTCGACGGAGGCCGATCCGCAACCGGGGCGGCGGCCGGGTCATCGGGAGTGTCGGCGGCCTTCCCCTTCTCCTCCGCTTCCGCTTCCGCTTCTTCCTCCTCCTCTTCCTCCTTGCGGACGGCCTCCTCCAGCCGCACGCCGAGGTCGGAGAGGACTGAGGCGAGGGCACGGGGTTCCGCTTCGATCAGCAGGATGTCGCCGGCGCGGATCTCGCGCTGCGGGTGCGGGGCGGAGATCCGGACCTCGTTGCGGATCAGGCCGACGATCTGCGCCTCGCCCTGCTCCAGCAGCGCCTCGACGGCGTGCAGCCGCATGCCTGCGGTCTTGCTGTCCTCCGGCACCCGGACCTCGGTGAGGTACGAGCCCGTCTCGAACGTCTCCGTGTCCGTCCGCGCGCGGACCGGCACCAGCCGCCAGCCGACCAGGACGACGAAGACGACGCCAGCGAGCGCGACCGCCGCCCCGACCGGCGTGAAGTCGAACATGCCGAAGCTGCCCTCGCCGGAGCCCGCCCGGAAGCCGGAAACGATGAGGTTCGGCGGCGTGCCGATCAGGGTGGTCATCCCGCCGAGAATCGACCCGAAGGCGACCGGCATCAGGATGCGGCCGGGCGGTATCCCTTCGCGAGTCGCGACCTGGATGGCGACGGGCATGAGCAGCGCGAGCGCGCCGACATTGTTCATGAAGGCGGACAGCACGGCCGCGAGGATCGTGAGCGCCCCGATCATGACGGTCGGGCCACCGGACCGCGGGAGCAGGGTGCCCGTCAGTATGTCGACCGCGCCCGACGTCTGCAGGCCGTGGCTCAGGATCAGCACGCACGCCACGGTGACCACGGCCGGGTGGGCGAATCCTGCGAACGCTTCGGGCGCCGGCACCAGTCCGGCGACGACGCAGGCCAGGAGCGCCGCGATCGCGACCATGTCGTGGCGCCAGCGGCCCCAGACGAACAGTCCCATGGTCGCGGTCAGGATCGCGAGGATCGCGGCTTGATCGTTGGTCATTCGGAGAGCGGTCCGGAAGGCGGTGAGGCAGGGTCCAACGTCGCGGCAGGCGGCGCGGGGGTCAACCGTCGCACGATGCTACGCCGCCGGAACGTCTTCGGCGTTGCCACGTTGAGGATGATCGGGGGAGTCGCGCAAAGCGGCGGTCACTCTGCAGAAGGAGCGGGAGACGGTATCCGGAGACGGTCGGCCGGCAGGTAGCCGGGACTCGTCTCTGCATGGTGCGAGGCCTCGATGTACGCGAACCGTCTGGTCGTGATCCTGGAAGACGACCCCGGCATCATCGCCGTGGCACGACGGGTGTGCGATGCGGCCGCCATACCGGCACTGAGCTTTTCGACCGTGGCCGAGTTCCTCGCGGGGCCGCTCGTCCCGGACAGCGCCGTGATCCTGCTGGACCTGGGCCTGGGCGACGGCAACGGGATCGACATCCTGCGGGCCTTGGCTGCCCGTCGCTGCGGCGCCGTGATCTACCTGATGAGCGGCCAGGACGACCGGCTGCTCGGCACGGTCCAGAAGCTCGGACAATCCTATGGGCTGGACGTGCGCGGCATTCTGCAGAAGCCTTTCTCCCTTGCGGACCTCCAGGCGGCGATCGAGGCGAAGCCCGCCGGGACGAATGCGGCCGTCGCCGGCGCGACGGTCGTCGAGGAACTCCACCGCGCCATCATCAGCGGCGAGTTCTGCCTCCACTACCAGCCGAAGATCGCGGTGGCGACGGGCGCCATCGTCGGCTGCGAGGCGCTGCTCCGCTGGGAGAAGCCGGGTGTCGGCCTCGTGCAGCCGGGGGAGTTCCTGCCGATCGCCGAGGAGGCCGGCCTGATGAACGCCATCACGCGATGGGTCCTGCGCGAGGCCGTGGCACAGGCAGCGCACTGGCGGGCGGAAGGACTGCAGTTCGGCGTCGCCGTCAACATGCCGGCCGACATGCTGAACGAGATGCACCTGCCCGGACTGATCGACGGCCTGCTGCGAACCTACGAGTTGCCGGGTCGGCTGCTGACGCTCGAGGTCACCGAAGCGGCCGCGATGAAGAATCTGCTGACGGCGGTGGACGTGCTCGCCCGGGTGCGTCTCCTGGGCGTAACGCTGTCGATCGACGACTTCGGTACGGGCCACGCGTCGATCGTCAAGCTGCGGCAACTGCCGTTCAACGAGATGAAGATCGACCGGTCCTTCGTGCGCGACATCGATCGCGATGCGGATGCGCGGGTGCTGGTCGGGGCGATGATAACCATGGGGCACAGCTTCGGCATGACGACGGTGGCCGAGGGTGTCGAGCACGCCCACGATCTGGGCCGCCTCGAAAGCCTGGGCTGCGTCGCGGCCCAGGGCTTCCACTTCAGCCGGCCGTTGCCCCCGGCCGACTTCCTGTCGTGGACAGCGCGCCACGGCGCCGGCGATGGCGAAGCGCTGCGACCGCACGCCGTGGTATGATCGGCGGCCGTCGCTCGCGAGTCGCCGGGGCGAGGCGCGAGAGAGGCGGTACCTCTCGGTGCAGAATCTAAATGCCGGGATACCGCGCGGGCATCAAGCTCTCAGGTCCCCCTGAAACGCCCGAGGGCCCAGCCGTTTCCGGCTGGGCCCTCGGTTTGTCTGGTGGAGCCAAGGGGAGTCGAACCCCTGACCTCTTGAATGCCATTCAAGCGCTCTCCCAACTGAGCTATGGCCCCAGAGTGCGAGCGGCGCGGCGCCGCCCGCGGCATGAAATAGTCGGCCGTGCGGTCTGAATGCAAGGCCTAAAATCGCATCCCGTCAGCGATCGGGATCGTCGTCGTCGCCCTTGTCGATGACCTCGGCGACATCCTCGTCGTCCTCGCCGATGTCGGCCGTGTCCTCGAAGACCTCGTCCTCGTCCTCGTCCTCGACCTCCACCTCGATGTCGGCCTCCTCGTCGGAAGCCTCGGGCGACACCGCGGCCGCCGGCGCACGCTTCACCTTCGGCATCGCGTCCGCGGCCGTCGAGCGAAGCCGGCGGTTGCGTGCGAAAAGCTCCGCGGTGTGCTCATGGCCGCACTTCGGGCAGATGATGACGGCTCTGTCGAGGTCGTAGAAACGTGCACCGCATTGCAGGCACGTCCGCTTCGTCCCCAGTTCCGGGTTCGCCAAGTCTCAATCTCCGCTTCGTGCCGCACCTTTCGGGGGCGGCGCGTGCAATTGCCAGATGCGCCGCAGCCTGTCAAAAGGAAACGCAAAGGTGCGATGGGTTTCTCGCTGCGCTGCGCGCCCTTATGTAGTGCGCCGCGACGGTTTTGGAGTGCGATAATGGTCGAAAAGCGCGTGCCCGATGCGGAAGGCGCGGCACATGACGCCGCCGGCGGGCCGCTGCGGTCGTCGCGCTGCGAGGCGCTGTCGGGCACGATCGCCGTGCCGGGCGACAAATCCATCTCGCACCGCGCCGTGATCCTCGGCGGGCTCGCCGTCGGCGAGACGCGCATCACCGGCCTTCTCGAAGGCGAGGACGTGCTGCGTACCGCCGCCGCCCTGCGGGCGCTCGGCGCCGAGGTCGAGCGCTGCGGCGAAGGGGACTGGCGCATCCACGGCTGCGGCGTCGGCGGCCTCGCCGAGCCGTCCGACGTGCTCGACATGGGCAATTCCGGCACCGCGGCCCGCCTGCTGGCCGGCGTCGTCGCCACGCACCCGATCACGTCCTTCATGACCGGCGACGCGTCGCTCCGGCGCCGGCCGATGCAGCGCGTCATCGCGCCGCTGTCGCAGTTCGGGGCAGGGTTCGTATCGCGGCAGGGCGGCCGGATGCCGCTGTCGATCATCGGCGCGCGCACGCCCGTGCCGATTACCTATGAACTGCCGGTCGCATCCGCGCAGGTCAAATCGGCCGTCCTGCTCGGTGGCCTGAACGTTCCCGGCCGAACCACGGTGATCGAACCGGAAGCGACGCGCGACCATACGGAGCGGATGCTGCGCCACTTCGGCGGCACCGTCGACGTGGTCCTGGACGGCGGCGTGCGGCACATCTCGGTGGTCGGGCAGCCGGAGCTGCTCGGTGCCGCGGTCGACGTGCCGGGCGACTTCTCGTCGGCCGCCTTTCCGATCGTCGCGGCGCTGCTGCTCCCCGGCTCCGACATCGTCATCGAGAATGTCGGGATGAATCCGGGCCGCAGCGGCCTTCTGACGACGCTGCTGGAGATGGGAGCGCGCATCGACCTGCTGAACGCGCGCGAGCGCGGCGGCGAGCCGGTGGCCGACCTGCGGGTCAGGGGCGGCGCGCTGCACGGGATCGAGGTTCCGGCCGAGCGCGCGCCCAGCATGATCGACGAGTATCCGATCCTCGCGGTGGCGGCCGCCTTCGCCGACGGACCGACGGTGATGCGTGGCCTCGCCGAGCTCCGCGTCAAGGAGAGCGACCGGCTCGGTGCCACCTCCGACGGTCTCGCCGCCTGCGGCGTCGAGGTGCGGGCGGGTGCGGACGACCTGACCGTGGTCGGCGGTGCGGTGCGGGGCGGCGCCGAGATCGCGACGCAGCTCGACCACCGGATCGCGATGGCGTTCCTCGTCCTCGGTGCCGCCAGCGAGCAGCCGGTGCGGGTCGACGACGCCGCGCCGATCGCAACCAGCTTTCCGGGCTTCGTCGCCCTGATGAACAGCCTCGGCACCGCCATCGGCCCGGCGGCCTGACCGATGACGTCCGGACCTCTCGTCATCGCGGTCGACGGTCCTGCTGCGGCCGGCAAGGGGACGCTCTCGCGGCGCCTCGCCGACCGGCTGGGCCTCGCCTATCTCGATACCGGGCTGCTCTATCGCGCCGTCGGCCGCCGTGTGCTGACCGCCGGCGGCGACCCGTCCGACGCGGCGGCGGCGACCGCGGCGGCCGCCGCGATCGGGGTGGCCGATCTCGATCATCCCGACCTGCGCGACGAACGCGTGACCGACGCGGCCTCGAAGGTCGCCGCCGTGCCCGAGGTGCGTGCGGCGCTGCTGGCCTTCCAGCGGAGCTTCGCCGCCGCGCCGCCGCCCGGTGCGGCCGGGGTGGTGATGGACGGGCGCGACATCGGCACGGTGGTCTGCCCGGACGCCGGGGTGAAAATATTCGTGACCGCGTCGCCTGAAGAGCGAGCGCAGCGTCGGCATAAGGAGTTGCTTGGGCGCGGTACGGCTAGTATATATGCGCGCGTTTTGGCTGATGTCATTGCGCGCGACCAGAGAGATAGTGAGCGTGAAGCTGCGCCGCTGAAGCGGGCAGCGGATGCGTTCGTACTGGATACGACCGCTCTCGATGCCGATGAGGCTCTTGCAGCTGCTCTTCGCCATATCGAAGCCGTAACCGGGGGCGATCCGTGTCGATGACCCTTCGGCAAGTTTCGTTTTGGTCGTCGCGCTTGGCTGACCGCCCGACACATCACACGGGATTTCCCGCGGCTCGCCCGAACGTCGGGCATTGCGGCGGGTCATCTATTGGAGAAACCGACCGGATCCATGGCTGAAACCTTCACTGCAACCCAAACCGAAGCCGGCTCCCACATGGGAGAGGACTTCGCTGCGCTTCTCGCTGAATCCCTGGGCGATACGGCCGCCTTCGAAGGGACTGTCGTCAAGGGCACCGTCGTCTCGATCGAGAACGACATGGCCCTCATCGATGTCGGGCTGAAATCCGAGGGGCGCGTGGCGCTCAAGGAGTTCGCGGCGCCGGGGCAGCCTTCCGATCTCAAGGTCGGTGACGTGGTCGACGTCTATGTCGAGCGTCTCGAGGACAAGAACGGCGAGGCCATGCTGTCGCGCGAAAAGGCGCGGCGCGAGGAGGCGTGGACGCTTCTGGAGAAGTCCTTCCAGGATGCCCAGAAGGTCCAGGGCGTCATCTTCGGCAGGGTCAAGGGCGGTTTCACCGTCGATCTCTCCGGTGCCGTGGCATTCCTGCCGGGCAGCCAGGTCGACATCCGCCCGGTGCGCGACATCGGCCCGCTGATGGGCACGCCGCAGCCGTTCCAGATCCTCAAGATGGACCGCAGCCGCGGCAACATCGTCGTGTCGCGCCGGTCGGTTCTCGAGGAGTCTCGCGCCGAGGCCCGCAACGAGCTGGTCGCGACGCTGAAGGAAGGCCAGATCCTTCCGGGCGTGGTGAAGAACATCACCGACTACGGTGCCTTCATCGACCTGGGCGGCGTCGACGGCCTGCTGCACGTGACCGACATCGCGTGGCGCCGGGTGAACCACCCGAGCGAGGTGCTGCAGATCGGCCAGAACGTCGAGGTGCAGGTCATCCGCTTCAACGCGGAAACCGGCCGCATCTCGCTGGGCATGAAGCAGCTCCAGGCCGACCCGTGGGAGGGCGTGCAGCTCAAATACCCGGTCGGTGCGCGCTTCAAGGGTCGCGTCACCAACATCACCGACTACGGCGCCTTCGTGGAGCTGGAGCCGGGCGTCGAGGGTCTGGTGCACGTCTCCGAGATGAGCTGGACCAAGAAGAACGTCCATCCCGGCAAGATCGTGTCGACCAGCCAGGAGGTCGAGGTCCAGGTTCTGGACGTCGATCCGGAGAAGCGGCGCATCAGCCTCGGCGTCAAGCAGACGATGGCGAACCCCTGGGACGACTTCCTGGCCAACCATCCGGTCGGCAGCGAGCTCGAGGGCGAGGTCAAGAACATCACCGAGTTCGGTCTGTTCGTCGGCCTCACGCCGGAAATCGACGGCATGGTGCATCTCTCGGACATCGATTGGGAGCGTCCGGGCGAAGACGCGATCAAGGACTTCGAGAAGGGCACCCAGGTCCGGGTCAAGGTTCTCGACGTCGACGTCGAGAAGGAGCGCATCAGCCTCGGCATGAAGCAGCTGGCCGAGGATCCGTTCGAGACGGCGGTCGGCGGCATCCGCAAGGGCCAGGTGGTCACGGGCACGGTCACGTCCGTCCATGACGGCGGCCTGGAGCTCTCGCTGCCGGGCGAAGCCACGGGCGTCATCCGCCGGGCGGAACTGTCCCGCGACCGCGGCGAGCAGCGTCCGGACCGGTTCGCCGTCGGCGAGAAGGTGGACGCGAAGGTCACCTCGATCGACCGCAGCGCCCGCCGGATCACGCTCTCGATCAAGGCGCTGGAGTCCGAGGAAGAGAAGAAGGCCATGGCTCAGTTCGGCGCCACCGACAGCGGTGCCAGCCTGGGTGACATCCTGGGTGCGGCCCTCCGCGGGCGGCAGGCGGCGGCCAAGACCGACGACGACCAGAAGTAAGGGCACGCCAGTGCCCCTACCCGCTCACTGGTGCCGCGAAAGGCACGTAGACGACCTATGAGCCTCGAAGCGGATACCATCGTGCACAGCCGGCGCCTCAGGCGCCGGCTGATTTTTTGGCGGACGCTGGCGGTGATCGCTGTCGTGGCGATCGCGGTCGCCGTCGTCCAGCGGCTCACCGCCGGCGATCTGGGCCGGTTCGGCCAGTCGGCCTACGTCGCCCGGATCAGCCTTTCCGGCGTCATCACCGACGATCGCGACCTCCTGGAGACACTCGAGGACGCCGCGTCCGACGCGCGGGCCAAGGCCATCATCGTCGCCATCGACAGCCCCGGCGGCACCGTCGTCGGCGGCGAGGCGTTCTACGCGGCGCTGCGGGAGGCGTCCGCCGAGAAGCCCGTCGTCGCCGTGATGGGGACGACCGCGGCCTCCGCCGCCTACATGGTGGCGATCGGCGCCGACCGGATCTTCGCCCATTCGGGTACGGTGACCGGTTCCATCGGCGTGCTGCTGCAGACGGCGCAGGTGACCGACCTCCTGCAGTCGATCGGAATCAGCCCGATCTCGATCAAGAGTTCGCCGCTGAAAGCGGTGCCGTCGCCGGTCGAGGAACTGACCCCCGCCGGCCGGGAGGCGGCGCAGGAGGTGGTCGACGCCATGTACCGGATGTTCGTCGACATGGTCGGCGACCGGCGCGGCCTGTCGGGCGAGCGGCTCGCCGCGGTCACCGACGGGCGCATCTTCACCGGGCGGCAGGCGGTCGAGCTGGGTCTGATCGACAGCGTCGGCGGCGAGAAGGCCGCGCGGAAATGGCTCGCGGACGAGAAGGGCGTCGACGAAGACCTGCCCGCCGTGGACATGGATCCGGACGAGGAATTCTCGTTTCTGGGCACCGCCAGTTCCATGCTGTTTGGAAAAAGCCTTTCCTCAGAGAGGCTTATCCTTGACGGTCTGATTTCGGTCTGGCACGCTGACCTTCGGTCGTAAGCTCGCCCGCGTCCGCGTCGTCGAGCTGGAGCGTCCGGGGAGCTCGTGCTGATGACCAAGTCCGAACTCATCGCCCGCCTCACGGAACGCAATCCGCACCTCTACCAGCGGGACATCGAGCGCATCGTTTCGACGATCTTCGAGGAGATCGCGGTGGCGCTGATGAACGGCGATCGGGTGGAACTCCGCGGCTTCGGCGCATTCTCCGTCCGCCGCCGCGAGGCCCGCGCCGGCCGCAATCCCCGCACGGGCGACACCGTCCAGGTGGAGGCCAAGCAGGCGCCGTTCTTCAAGGCGGGCAAGGAACTTCGCGAGCGGCTCAACGCTTCGAACGAATGACGGCGACCGCCATCGGTATCGCCCGCCCGTGCGCGGGAGTGATACTGTCGCGGTTCAGCGTACCGGATCGAGCCCCAGCCCGGGCGCCCCATAAGGATTACGAGCAGGCCTGATGCGTATCATTTCGTGGGTGGTCGCCCTCATCGTCGGCATCGCCATCATCCTCTTCGCCGTCTCCAACCGGCAGATGGTCGACATCGGCCTCTGGCCGCTGGACGGAACGCTGGCGGTCCGGCTCTACATTGCGGTCCTGGTCTGCGGCCTGGTCGCCTTCCTGGCCGGCGGCGTCGTGAGCTGGCTGTCGGCGGCGCCGACGCGCCGGCTGTCGCGGCACCGCAAGCGCCGGATAGAGGATCTCGAGCGGCGCCTCGCGCAGATGGAACAGCGCGAGCGGACGCGCGCCGATGCGGCCGTGGCGGCACAGGCGGCAGCGTCGGCCGAGACGGCACCGCCGTCGCGCCAGCTCGCCGCCGTCCGCGCCTGACGCCGTGCGGCAGCTCGACGCCCGGCAGGTCGCGGACGCCCTGCCGTATCCGGGCCTGATCGAGGCGCTGCGCCAAGGGTTCCGCGACGGCGCCACGGTGCCGCTGCGCAGCCACCACACCATTCCGACCGGCGGTACCGACGCCACGCTGCTGCTGATGCCGGCCTGGGCCGAGGGCGGTCCCGTCGGGGTCAAGATCGTCACGGTCTATCCGGACAACGGCGCACGGGCACTGCCGGCGATCCATGGGCTCTACCTGCTGCTGGACGGTGCGACGGGCGTGCCGACGGCGCTGCTCGACGGGCCGACCCTCACCGCCCGGCGCACCGCCGCCGCGTCGGCGCTGGCGGCCTCCTATCTCGCGCGCGCGGACGCGAGGGAACTCCTGCTGGTCGGGACGGGCGTGATCGCCGAGCAGCTCGCCCATGCGCATGCCGCCGTCCGGCCGCTGACGCGGATTTCGGTCTGGGGCCGGTCCGGGGAGAAGGCGGCCGCTCTGGCGGCGCGCCTCGCCGCCGAGGGCCTGCCCGCCGACCCGGTGGCGGATCTGCAGGCCGCGGCGTCGGCCGCCGACATCGTGTCGTGCGCGACGCTCTCGTCGACGCCGCTGATCGTCGGCGACTGGCTGCGCGGCGGCGCGCATCTCGACCTCGTCGGCGGCTTCACGCCGCACATGCGCGAGGCGGACGACAGCGCCGTGCGGCGGGCGCGCCTGTTCGTCGACACCCGCGACGGCGCGCTGAAGGAAGCGGGCGATATCGTCGATCCGCTGCGGCGCGGCGTCTTCAGCGAGGACAGGGTCGAGGCCGACCTGTACGACCTGTGCCGGGGAACCCATCCCGGCCGGACGTCGGACGGCGACGTCACGCTGTTCAAATCGGTGGGGACGGCGATCGAGGACCTCGCAGCGGCGCGGCTTGCCGTCTCGGCGGGTTAGGCGCGTCGGCCGACCGCGCCGGTCAGGCGCTGGCGCGGAGTTTCAGCTTCAGGCTGGTCACGGCGTAGATGTCGAGGCCGGTGATGTCGGCGACGGCGCTCAGGCTCAGACTGGTCTCGTTCAGCAGGACCTGGGCGAGGGCGGAGGGGCTGCGGCCGCCCCGCCCGCGCGACTTGCGGGCCGTCCGCGGCGGTTGGCGGTGGTGGACGCGGTGCAGTTCCTCGTCCAGGCCGCGCGCACGCGCCGCCCGCAGGGCTTCCTCGCGCCGCCGCTTGTCGGCGACGATGAAGGCGTCGGTGAGGTGTGCGCTGCGCACGACGCCCGCCCAGAAGGGATCGACGGGCGGCGGCACCACGTCGGGATCGGGCGGCGCATCGTAGGCGGCGGCCTCGTTCAGCGTCATGCCGTGGCGGGCCGCCAGGCGCTCGGCGGCCGCGAGGGCATTCTCCCGCTCGCCCGGAAACGAGGTGCGTGCCGCCAGTTGGAGCAGGTTGTTGAACCGCTCCCTGTCCGCCGTCGTGAAACCTTGCGTCACCGAATCCATATCCGTCACGTGGGGCCAGCAAACTTAATGGCCACTTAAGCGCGGCGAAAGGGCAGGGACAGCCCCATCGTCCCGCGATCTGTGGACGGGGCGGGCAGCCTGCGCTACACCGCGAGTCATGTCTGGCGAGGGAGCAACTATGCCGATCGGTGCTGCTGAACGCATCATCTGCGCCATCGATACCCATGATCAAGCGGTTGCCGAGTCCCTCGGCGGCCGGGTCGGCGGCCGCGTGGGCGGGTTGAAGCTCGGCCTGGAGTTCTTCCTGGCGCACGGCCAGGCGGGCGTGCGGCGGACGGTGGGCGACAGCCGGCTCTTTCTCGACCTGAAGCTGCACGACATTCCGAACACGGTGGTCGGCGGCCTGCGCTCGGTCCTGACGCTGCGTCCCTGGTTCCTGACGCTGCATGCCGCGGGCGGCGGCGAGATGATGCGGCGCGCCGCGGAGGCCGCCAAGGCGGCGGCCGACGGCGAAGCGCGGACGAGGCTGCTGGGCGTCACGGTGCTGACCAGCCTGGGCGACGCCGACCTCGCCGCGACGGGCCAGTCGCGGCCGGTTCTCGACCAGGTGCTGCGGCTGGCGCGCCTGGCGCGCGAGAGCGGTCTCGACGGGGTGATCGCGTCGCCGCACGAGGTGGCGGCGGTGCGGGCCGAATGCGGCCCCGACTTCCTGATCGTCACGCCCGGCGTCCGCCCGGCCTGGTCGGCCATGGACGACCAGAAGCGCGTCATGTCGCCGGCCGAGGCGGTGGCCGCCGGTGCGGACTATCTGGTGATCGGAAGGCCGATCACCCGGGCCGACGACCCGCGTGCCGCGGTGCATCGAATCGTCGAAGAGATCGAGGCGGTCCATTGAGCATCGAGACGAAGATCTGCGGCGTGAACGCGCGCGCGGCACTGGATGCCGCGATCGATGGCGGCGCGTCGCTCGTGGGTTTCGTGTTCTATCCGCCGTCGCCGCGCTCGCTGACGCCTGAGGAGGCGGCACCGCTGGCCCGGGCCGCCGGGTCCGCCGTAGTGCGCGTGGGGCTGTTCGTCGATCCGACCGACGACGAACTCGACCGGACCATCGGCAAGGTGCCACTCGATCTGCTGCAGCTGCACGGCAAGGAGAGCCCAGACCGCGTGGGGGCGATCCGGCGCCGGTTCGGGATTCCGGTGATGAAGGCGATTCCGGTGGCCGTCGCGGCCGATCTCGCCGTGGCGGCGGACTATTTCGACGTGGCGGACCGCCTGCTGTTCGACGCCAAGCCGCCGAAGGACCTGAAGAACGCCCTGCCGGGCGGCAATGCGGTCAGCTTCGACTGGCGGCTGCTGGCGGGCCGGACGTGGCCGCTGCCCTGGATGCTGTCGGGCGGCCTGCATGCGGACAACCTCGCCGAGGCGGTGCGCATCACCGGCGCGTCGGCCGTCGACGTGTCGTCCGGCGTCGAGGAGCGTCCGGGCCGCAAGGATCCGGCGCGGATCGGAGCCTTCCTGACTGCTGCACGGCGCATCGGCTGATGGCCACCGCAGACCCGATGCCGGCGCCTGCGCCGTCGGAGCGTCCCGTCGTCCGCGCGCTGCCGCGCAAGCATCAGCGGATGAAGGCCGGCCACCCCTGGCTCTATTCCAACGAGATCGAGATGACGGCGGCGCTGAAGGCGCTGCCCGCCGGCTGCATCGTGGACATCGTCAATGCGGGCGGCGAGCCGCTCGGCTCGGCGATGTTCAACGCGCGCTCGCTCGTCGCGGCCAGGGCGATCGCGCGGGCGCCGGGCGTGGCGCTCGACCGTGCGCTGATCGAGGCGAAGCTGCGCGCGGCAGTCGCGTTGCGCGACAGGATCGTCGGCGTTCCCCACTACCGCCTCGTCCATGCGGAAGCGGACGGGCTGCCCGGCCTGATCGTCGATCGCTTCGACGATGTCGTGGTGGTGCAGGCGAACACGGCCGGCATGCAGCGTGCGGAAGAGGCGGTGCTCGACGCGATCGAGGCGGTCCTGGCGCCGCGCGTCGTGGTGCTGCGCAACGACAGCCCGGTGCGGACCCTGGAGGGGCTCGATCTCGGCGTCCGCCTCGTCAAGGGCGCGCTGGACGGCCCGATCGCACTGGTCGAGAACGGCGTGCGGTTTCTGGCAGACCCCAGCGTCGGGCAGAAGACGGGCTGGTTCTTCGACCAACGCGACAATCGCGCCGCCGTGGCGGCGGTCGCGCGCGACGCCCGCGTGCTGGACGTCTTCGCCTATACCGGCGGCTTCGGGGTGACGGCCGCCGTCAACGGCGCGCGCGAGGTCACCTTCGTCGACCGGTCCGACGCAGCCCTCGCCCTGGCCGAGCAGTCGGCCGGCCTCAACGGCGTGGCCGACCGCTGCCGGTTCGTGCGTGCCGCCGCCTTCACCGAGATGGAACTGCTGAAGGCGAACGGAACGGTCTTCGACGTGGTGGTCGTCGACCCGCCCGCCTTCGTCAAATCGCGCAAGGATCTGGCGGCCGGGTCGCGCGGCTATGTGAAGGTGACCCGCATGGCCGCTGAGCTGGTGGCGCCCGGCGGGTTCCTGTTCACCGCGTCCTGTTCGCACAATGTCGGTGCGGAGCTGTTCGCCGACCTGGTGCGCAAGGGCCTGGAGACCGCCGGCCGCAGCGGGCGCATCCTGCGCTCGGCGGGCGCGGGGCCGGACCATCCGGTCCACCCCTTCCTGCCGGAAAGCGCCTATCTGAAGGGCCAACTGCTGCAGTTGGATTGAAGTATCGTAGCTGGTTCCAGCGATCTCACTTCGACTGTCCTCCCCGGGCAAGGGGCGGAGCCCCGCCGACCCGGGGACCCAAGGGTGCGGCGCAGCGCTTGCCCTGGGTCCTCGGGTCTGCGCTTCGCTTCGCCCGAGGATGACAGTCGGAGAGCGGTACGGTCAGAGCGAGTGCGTTCAGGTCGTCAGGATCGCGACCGTCTGGCCTTCCTCGATGCCTTCGCCTTCCTCGACCAGGATCTCGGCGACGGTGCCGGCCGAAGGGGCGCCGACCGGGATCTCCATCTTCATGGACTCCACCATGATGATCGCGTCCTCCTCGCCGACCTTGTCGCCCACCGACACCTCGATGCGCAGGACGTTGCCGGGGATTTCGGACTTGATCTCGATCTGGCTCATTCTGGTCTCCTGATGACGAAGGGGTGGCATCGCGTACCGCGTCACGCCGCGGCCGCGATCTCCTCGAAGAAATGACAGGCCGCGCGGTGTCCGTCACCTGCGTCGCGCAGGAGCGGTTCCTCCTCGGCGCAGCGCGGCCGGGCGAAGGGGCAACGCGTGCGGAAGCGGCAGCCGCTGGGCGGGTTGATCGGGCTCGGCACCTCGCCGGACAAGCTGACGTCCTGGAAGACGGCCCTGGGCGGCGTCGTCGCGGTCGCGGCCCGCAGCAGCGCCTGCGTATAGGGATGCAGCGGCTTGCGGTACATGTCCTTGCCGGCGGCGGTCTCGACCATCTTGCCGAGATACATGACGGCGACGCGGTCGCTCATGAATTCGACGACCGCGAGATCGTGGGCGATGAACAGGTAGGTGAGGTTCAGCCGACCCTGCAGGTCCTTGAGCAGGTTGAGCACCTGGGCGCGGATCGAGACGTCGAGCGCCGACACCGGCTCGTCGAGGACGATGAAGGCGGGATCGACCGAGATGGCGCGCGCGATCGCGATGCGCTGGCGCATGCCGCCGCTGAACTCGTGCGGGTACTGGTCGAGGCTGGCGGCGGGGAGGCCGACGAGGCGCAGCAGTTCAGAGACGCGCTCGCGCAGTTCGGCCCGCCCGACCTTCTGCTGCACCGAGATCGGCTCGCCGATCAGGTCGAGCACGGTCTGGCGCGGGTTCAGCGACCCGTAAGGGTCCTGGAAGACCGCCTGAACCGACCGGCGGTAGTCGAGTTCCCGGCGCTGCGACATGTTCGCGAGATCGTGGCCCGCCACCGTGAGCTTCCCGGCGGTGACCGCCTCCAGATAGAGCATGAGCCGGCCGAGCGTGGTCTTACCGCAGCCCGATTCGCCGACGAGGCCGAAGGTCTCGCCGTGCCGGATCTCGAAGCTGACACCGTCGACCGCATGCACCACCTGCGGCGCGCCGCGCCAGGAGCGTCGCGGCTGATGGAAATGCTTCACCACGCCCTCGGCGCGGACGAGGGGGTCGGGGCTCACTGGGCGGTCTCCGGGACGCGGTCCGTGGCGTGCAGCCAGCATCGGGCGGCGCCGCTGCCGACGGGGAAGGCGGGCGGATAGGCTTCCGAGCAGCGCGCATGGGCGTGCGGGCAGCGCGGCGCGAAGCTGCATCCCGGCGGCAGGTCGCGCAGGTCGGGAATGGTGCCCTCGATCGCCTGCAGCCGCTCGCGCGTGTCGCCCATCTGCGGGATCGAGGCCAGCAGGGCACGGGTGTAGGGATGCTGCGGCTTGGCGAAGATGTCGGCGGTCACGCCGCTCTCCACGATGCGCCCGGCATACATGATGACGACGCGGTCGCAGAGGCGGCGGACGATGCCGAGGTCGTGCGTCACCAGGATGATCGAGGTGCCGAGCCGGTCGCGGATCTCGGCCAGGAGGCCCAGGATCTGCTCCTGGATCGTCACGTCCAGGGCGGTGGTCGGTTCGTCGGCGAGGAGCAGGCCGGGCTTCAGCGCCGTCGCCATGCCGGCGAGGACGCGCTGCTTCATGCCGCCGCTCATCTGATGCGGATAGTTGGAGAGCCGCTCCTCGGGAGAGGGGATGTGCACCTGGCGCAGGATCTGGATCGCGTTGGCCAGGCGCTCGCGCGCCCCCAGCGGCGAGTTGAATTTCAGCACCTCGCGGATCTGGCTGCCGACGGTGAAGACCGGATCGAGCGCCGTCATCGGGTTCTGCTGGATCATGGTGATGTCGCGACCGCGCAGCGCGCGCATCTCCTCCTGCGACTTGGCCAGCAGGTCCTCGCCGCGGAAGCGGATGCTGCCGCTCACCTGGGTGCCTTTCGGCAGCAGCCGGACGAGCGACGAGCAGAGGGTGGACTTGCCGCAGCCGGACTCGCCGACGATGCCCAGGATCTCCCCCGGCGCCACGTCGAAGGAGACGCCGTCGACGGCGCGGACGGGGCCGCGGTTCGACGGCAGGTGCGTCTTCAGGTCCTCGACCCGGAGCAGGGGCGCGGATGCGGTGGTTCCGTCCATGCGTTCAGTCCATCTGCTGGCGCGGGTCGAGGCGGTCGCGCAGCCAGTCGCCGGTGACGTTGAGGCTGAGCACGGTCAGCAGGATGGCGAGGCCGGGCATGACGGTGATCCACCATGCGACGGTCATGTAGCTGCGGCCGTCGGCCAGCATCAGGCCCCAGGAGATGGCCGGCGGCTGCACGCCGAGACCGAGGAAGGAGAGCGAAGATTCGAGGATGATCACGCGCCCCAGGTCCAGCGTCGCCAGGATGATGATGCTGTTCGTGATGTTCGGCAGCACGTGCTTCACCGCGATCCGCCAGCGCGGCTGGCCGGCGACGCGCGCCAGCGCCACGAAGTCGCGATGCTTGATCGACAGCACCTCGCCGCGGACCAGCCGGGCGTAGCGGGCCCAGTTGGTGATCGCCATGACGATGATGATGTTGGTGATGCTGGTGCCCAGCGCCGCGACGAAGCCCAGCGCCATCAGGATGAACGGCATCGCGAGGAAGGCGTCGACGACCCGCATGATGAGGGCGTCGATCGCGCCGCCGATATAGCCGGAGGTCAGCCCCAGGATGATGCCGACAGCCCCCGCGATGGCGATGGCGAAGAACGATATGAGCAGCGACAGCTGCGCGCCGTAGATCAGGCGGGACAGCACGTCGCGGCCGAGATTGTCCGTGCCGAGCGGGTAGGCGAGCATGCCTTCGTCCTGCCAGACCGGCGGCGTCAGCGAATGCAGGAAGCTGGCTTCGGCGGGATCGTGCGGGGCGATCCAGGGGGCCAGCAGTGCTGCGACGAGGAATATGACGACCATGACGGCCGCGGCGATCGGCAGGCCCTTGAAGTTGCGGCGCAGGCGGCCGGCGAAGGTCGTGCGCGGCAGCGAGGCCGAAGGGGAAGCGGGTATGGTTGCCACGGTCAGTACCTGATCCGGGGGTCGAGCCAGCTGTAGACCAGGTCGACGGCGAGGTTGATCAGCAGGAACAGCAGCGACGCGACGAGAACCGCGGCCTGGACGACCGGGTAGTCGCGGCTGTTGATCGCCTCCACCACCATCTGGCCGAGGCCCGGCCAGGCGAAGACGCGTTCCGTCACCACGGCGCCGGACAGCAGCACGCCGAACTGCAGCGCCATGTAGGTGATGATCGGGATCGCCGCGTTCTTCAGGGCGTGGCGCGTGACGATCACCCATTCCGGCAGCCCGGAGAGGCGTTCGAACCGAACGAAGTCGCTCTGCATCATCTCCAGCATGCTGGAGCGCGTGAGCCGCGCGATGGCGGCGGCGGAGTACCAGCCGAGCGTCACCGCGGGGAGGATGAGGTGGCTGAGGCCGCCCCGGCCCGAGGAGGGCAGCAGGCCGAGATCGACGGCGAACACCATGATCAGGATGAGGCCCAGCCAGAAGGTCGGCGTCGACTGGCCGACCGTGGCGAACCATCGCGCCAGCTTGTCGATCCAGCTCCCACGGCGGACGGCCGCGAGCACCCCGATCGGGATCGCGATCAGCACCGCGAGGATCATCGACGCCACCGCGAGTTCGAGCGTCGCCGGCAGCCGGTCGATCACGAGGTCGAGGGCGGGCTCGCGATAGCGGAACGAGGTGCCGAGGTCGCCGCGCAGGGCGTTGCCCATGAAGGTGAGGTACTGCTCCGGCAGGGAGCGGTCGAGGCCGAGCTGCTTGCGGAAGAACTGGCGGTCCTCCTCGGTCGATTCCGTCGGCAGCAGCAGCAGCGTCGGATCGCCCGTCAGCCGCGCGAGCCCGAAGACGATCATCGTGACGAAGATCGCCGTGACCACGGTCTGGCCCAGCCGCTTGATGATGTAGCGCATCATGTCGGAAACGATCCGGTACGCGGGGCCGGCGCGCCCCGCCCGGTCCAGGCGTGGACGGGGGCGGGGGCGCCGGCGCTGCCGTCCGCTGCGGTCACTGCTTGCTCAGCTGCCAGAAGACCGGCCAGGAGACGTTGGCGCGCGGCTTCCAGTCGACGTTCTTGCGCGCCGCGTCCGTGTTGTCGGTGGTCCAGAGGATGATCCACGGCGGGTCGTCGTAGAGCCGCGTGAAGATCTTGCGCAGGTGCTCCGTCCGCTCCTTCGGATCGACGATGCTGTTCGCCTCGTCGATCATCGGATCCAGTTCCGGATAGCTCGACCAGGAGAAGTAGCCGTCCGTGCGGATGTTGCGCGGCAGGCGGCCCATCGGGTCGTTGTTGTAGTCGGTCCAGTTCTGCCAGAAGAGGCCGTAGGTATCGAACTCCTTGGCGCCCAGCTTCGCCAGCCACGCCCCGTATTCCAGGAACTCGGTCTCGGTCTTGATGCCGACCTGGTTGAGATAGAAGGCGACCGCCTCGAGCACTTCCTTGCTCTGCGCGGCGCGGCCCGGCGCCAGGCCGAACATGCGGTAGGTCTTGGAGAAGTCGAACTTCTCCTCCTCCAGCATCTTCTTCGCCTTCTTCGGGTCGTAGGCGTAGGGCTCGCGGTCGATGTCGCAGCCGATGATGTCCTTGTGGCAGGGCCCGGTGGACTGGGTGGCGAAGCCGAACATCACCTTCTTGATCAGCGTCTGCTTGTCGACGGCGTGGTTCAGCGCCTGCCGCACCTTGGTCGAGGCGAACGCCTTGTCCGACCCGCGCATGTTCAGGACGATGAAGATGTTCTGGAAGCTCGGGCTGACCACCATCTTGGTGTCGGTCCCGGCGTCGACAGATTTCGCCAGCTGCGGCGGCAGGTTGATGGCGATGTCCGCCTCGCCGGTCTGCAGCATCGCGACGCGGGTCTGGGCGTCGGGCACGATCTGCAGCGTCAGCTTCTCGACCCCAGGGACCTGCCCCCAATGCTCCTTGAACGCCTCGAGCTGAATATTTTCCTTAATGCGGCGCGAGACGAACTTGTAGGGCCCCGTGCCGACCGGCTGCTTGCCGAAGGTCTCGTTGCCGACCTTCTCGGCATAGTCCTTCGGGATCATGTAGAAATACTCGCCGAGATTCTCGAGCAGGGACGAGTTCGGCTTGGTCAGGTGGAACTTGACCGTGAGGTCGTCTACGATCTCGACGTCCTTGATGTTCTTCGTGACGATGCTGGCGCGCGGGTTCTTGATCTCCGGATCGTTGGACCGCTTCCAGGAATATTTCACGTCCTCGGCGGTAAACGCCTCGCCGTCGTGGAACTTGACGTTCGGCCGGAGCTTGAACGTGTAGGTGAGGCCGTCCGCGCTCACCTCGTGCGACTGCGCCAGATGTGGCACCAGCTTGCCGTCGAGGTCGTGGCCGTAGAGCGATTCGAACACGTTCGAGAAGAACATGTACTCGCCGCCGCCGGTGATCTTGTGCGGGTCCCCGGTGGTGATGTCGATCCCCACGGCGGCGACGGCGTGCTGTTTGTCGGGGGTCGCCTGGGCGCCGCCGGCGACCAGCGCCGCGAGCGCGATCCCGGCGAAGACCGATCGCGAGAACACTGACATCAACTCCCTCCTTCTGGCTTTCTTGTGTGCGCCGATGTGGCGGTACCGACGTCCGTGCAGCCCCGGTCGCAGCGCGGCGATGGGGCTCGGGACGGGCTGAGACGCCCGGTTTTCGCGGCTGGCGGCATTTCCTCTCCATCGCCGGCGAGCGGCGCTGCCCGGTTGATGTCCGGACTATTGCGGCCGAACGATGACCCGAGATAAGTTGACGATCAAGTGGAAATTTATTCCACTATGCAGAATAAGAAATGCGGCTGCTGGAGCCGGCAGGGGAGACGTTCGATGAGCGAGACCGCGTCGGCAGCGCGGCGACCGGGTGGCGGGCGGCGGTTTCCGCCGCCGACGGGGGCGGACTGACGCTCATGGGCCGCACCTCGCGCAAGCTCGTCGACGCCGCCGACGGCCCGGCCGCCGGCGACCGCGGCTTCGTCAACGCGGTCGCCAAGGCCTTCGACGTCCTGCGCTGTTTCGAGGGCTATCACGTGCGCCTCGGCAACCAGGAGATCGCGCGCCGCACCGGCCTGCCCAAGTCGACCGTGTCGCGCCTGACCTACACGCTGACGCGGATCGGCTATCTGGCCTACCTGCCCGAGGACCTGAAGTACAAGCTGGGCGAGGGGGCGGCGGCGCTCGGCAGCGGCATCCTGCGCGGCATGGACTTCCGCGTCGCCGTCCGCCCCCACCTGCAGGAGCTGGCGGACCACATCCCGGCCGTCTGCGGCATGACGATCCGCGACCGCGCCGACATGGTCTATATCGAGCACGCGATCGGCCACCGCGCCGCCAGCGTCAATTCCGCCCTCGGCGCGCGGATTCCGATCGGCGCTACCGCCGCCGGGCGCGCCTATGCGGCGGCGCTGGCGCCGGCCGAGCGCGAGGCGCTGCTCTGCGACCTGCGCCACCAGGACCGCGAGCAGTGGGAACTGCTCGCCGCCTGCCTGCCGCGGGCCCTCGCCGAGCAGCAGCGCCACGGCTACGCCCTGTCGCTGGGCGAGCACATCGAGCACATCAACGGCGTCGCCGCGGCGCTCTGGTCGCCGGCGCACGCCACCCACTTCGTCTTCACCGTCGGCGGACTGGCCGCGACGATGCCCGAAGATCGCATCCACGCCGACATCGGGCCGCGCCTGCTCGGCATGCTGGCCAAGGTCCGCGACCTGCTGACCGGCGTCGAGCAGCACCGCGTCCGGCCGCTCGCCGAAACCCTGTAGCCCATCACCCAACCGCCGCCGAACCGGCACCCGCACGAGGAGAAGACATGAACTGGCAGCCCGAACTCGACGACCTCCGCCTGCGCGAGAGCATGGCCCGCGAGCTGGGCGGTCCCGACAAGGTGAAGCGCCAGCACGACGGCGGCCGCCTGACGATCCGAGAGCGGGTCGACGGGCTGGTCGACAAGGGCAGCTTCCGCGAGATCGGCACCGTCGCCGGCAGCGCCGAATATGACGAGGACGGCAAGCTGATCCGCCTGACGCCGTCCAACTGCGTCATCGGCCGCGCCACCATCGACGGCCGCCCCGTGGTCGTCACCGGCGACGACTTCACCGTGCGCGGCGGATCGGCCGACGCGACGATCAAGGAGAAGCAGCTCTACCCCGAGCGCATGGCGCAGGAACTGCACCTGCCGATCGTGCGCATCGTCGAGGGCTCCGGCGGCGGCGGCTCGGTGAAGACCATCGAGACCACCGGCCGCGCCAACCTGCCGGGCGGCCTCACGCCGTCTACACCGCAGTTCCACTACATCACCGAGAACCTGTCGCACGTGCCGGTGGTCGGGCTCGGCCTGGGGTCGGTCGCGGGACTGGGTGCGGCGCGCCTCGCCTCCTGCCACTATTCGGTGATGACCAAGGAGACGGCGGCGATGTTCGTCGCCGGTCCGCCGGTGGTGAAGCGCACCGGCCAGGACCTGACCAAGCAGGAACTGGGCGGCTGGAAGATCCAGTGCCGGTCCGGCGGCGTCGACCATGCCGTCGACACCGAGGCGGAGGCCTTCGCCTGCGCGCGGCGCTTCCTCTCCTACCTGCCGTCCTCGACCCACGACGTGGCGCCGCGCGCCGAGCGCAGCGACGATCCGGAACGGCGCGAGGAGATGCTCTTCAACGCGGTGCCGAAAGACTATCGCAAGGTCTACAAGATGCGCCCGATAATCGAGGCGCTGGTCGACAAGGGCTCCTTCTTCGAGATGGGCCAGCTGTTCGGCCGCTCGATCATCACGGGCTTCGCCCGGCTCGACGGATTGCCGGTCGCCGTGATGGCGGGCGACCCGTACTTCTACGGCGGCGCCTGGACGGCCGAGACCTGCCAGAAGGTCGTGCGCTTCGTCGACATGGCCGAGACCTTCCACATGCCGGTGGTCTACCTGCTCGACTGCCCGGGCTTCCTCATCGGCCTCGAATCGGAGAAGGCGGCGACCATCCGGCACGGCGTGCGCGCCATGGCGGCGGTGAACCAGACGACGGTGCCCTGGTGCACCATCGTCGTGCGCAACGCCTTCGGCGTGGCGGGCGCGGTGCACGCGCCGGCCAACCGCTTCGCCATGCGCTATGCCTGGCTCACGGCGCGCTGGGGCTCGCTGCCGCTGGAGGGCGGCATCGAGGCCGCCTACAGCGGCGACATCGCGGCGGCCGAGGACCCGGCGGCCAAGCTCACCGAGATCGAGACCCGCCTGAACAAACTCCGCTCGCCGCACCGCACGGCCGAGGCCTTTTGGGTGGAGGAGATTATCGACCCCCGCGACACCCGCAAGCTCCTCTGCGAGTTCGCCGACCTGGCGGCGCCGCTGCGCAAGCCGGGCCGGCGGACCTTCGGGATGCGGCCGTAAGGGCAGCGTCCTTTCGTCGGGGCGGCGCACCTAAAGCCATCTTCCCGGACGCGGCGCGCCAGCGCCGCGCGCCGGGAAGGTGGGGAGGGGGGAACCCTGTTCAGCGGGCGTTGATGAAGCGTTCCAGCTTGCCGAGGGTCTGCTGGCCGAGTTCGATCGCGCCGAAGCCCTTCGCCGTCTGGAATTCGGCGGCGGTGCTGAAGATCATGCCCAGCGTGACTTCGGTGGCGCCGCCGCGGTCCTCGAAGGAGGCCCAGGCGTCGGCGTGTTTCGGACCGTTCTCGCCCCACAGGAGCGTGTAGGCGAAGCGCTCCTCGGGCCGGACCTCGCCGTAGCGGTGGTGGTTGGGGAAGACCGTGCCGTCGGGCGCGATCATGTCGAACACCCATTCGCCGTCCGTGCGCAGATCGATCCGCTTCGTGCGGCAGGAGAAGCCATCCGGTCCCCACCATTGCGGCAGCGTCTCGGGGTTCATCCAGGCGCCCCAGACGATCGATCGCGGCGCGCGGATCACCCGCTGCAGCAGCATGGTGCGCTCGGCCGCGCCCGCGAGGTTGTCGAGGCCGGCGCCGAAGCCGTCCCGGTAGTCGGCCGCCATTTCGGCCGCATCCAGGTCGGGCGCGAGGGCCGAAAGCTGTACCGTCACGGCCAGCCGGCTGAGCTGGTCCGTGCCCGCGATGTCCGCCGTCACCAGCGCCGCCGAGCGCGGCGCGCCGGCGGTCGAGATCACCTCGCAGTTCACGCCGCGCAGCGGCGGCTGCAGCGCCAGCCAGCCGCATTCGCACCGGATGTCCGGCCGGCCCTCCACCTTGCAGAGCGAGACCTCACGGCCGCCCACCCTGGTGTCGGCCTCCAGAAAGTCGACGGTGACCGACGGCGACGGCGCGGCCCAGACCGCGCGGGCGGCCGGCGCCGTCCAGGCGTGCCACAGGGTCTCGGCGGGGGCCGCGACCTCCCGCTCGAAGGCGAGGGTGGCGAAACGGCCGCTCATCGCATCAGGCCCTTCGCATAGGTCTCCAGCTGCGTCACGACCGTGCCCCAGCCGTCGAAGAAACCCATGTCCTCGTGCGTCTTGCGGGTCTCCGGATTGCGATGGCGGGCGATGGCGGTGTAGGTCGTGCCGCCGCCGGGTGCGTCGGCGAGCAGCAGGATCGCGGTCATGAAGGGCTCGGGGGCGGGCTTCCAGCCTTCGGTATAGGCATCGGTGAAGACCAGCTTCTCGACCGGCACGACCTCCAGATAGACGCCGCGATTGTCGATGACGGCGCCGTCCACCTCGAAGACGGTGTTGAAGCGGCCGCCGACGCGCAGGTCGATGTCCACCGCGGTCACCTTGTGCGGGGCGGGAATGAAGAAGTGCGGGATGTGCCGGGGCTGCGTCCAGCAGTCCCAGACCAGCTGCCGCGGCACGGCCAGCGTGCGCGTGAAGCTGAGGTCGGTGTTCGGATCCAGGTCGGGCATCATGATTCGCGCTCCTTCATCAAGGTCATCACGTAGTCGTCCAGCCGATCGAGCCGGGCTTCCCAGATGGCGCGCTGCTCGTCGAGCCATGTCCGCGCCGGTTCCAGGGCCTGGGGGACGAGGGTGCAGGTGCGGGTCCGGCCTTCCTTGGCCGTGGTGATCAGCCCCGCCTCCTCCAGGACGGACAGGTGCCGCATCACCGTCGGCAGCCGCAGCCCGGTGGGATCGGCCAGATCCGTCACCCGCGTCGGCGTTCCGGCGAGGCGCGTCAGGATCGACCGGCGTGTCGGGTCGGCCAGCGCGTGGAACAGCAGCGACAGGTTGGGATCATGCTTAGTCATGTGGCTAACTGTACCTCGGAGCGCCGATGGTGCAATGAAAAACTTCGCCGATTGGCTAAGTTTTCCGTTCCGGCCGCCGCTCGATCAGCCTTCGACCACTCGGTCCCTGGCGCGGCAGGCCGAACGGCCTATGTCGCCTGTCGAGCGCGCACCGGTCACAGCCGACGGAATTGGGATATGTCGACATGGGCGAAGGATCGCATCGGCCTCCAGGGCCCGACGGGTGACGGGGCGACGCATCCGTAGCGACGGACCCGATCAGATGCACCGACGCACCTTCATGTCGTCCGCCGGCGTGCTGATGCTGGGCGGCCCGCTGATACGGTCCGCCGCCGCCCAGCAGGCCGGGGCGTTGGGCGATGCGTTCGGACGCCTGACCCAGATGCATGCGCTGCTCGTCCGGCGCGGCGACGAGACCGTCTTCGCCGCAGCGCGCCGGGGCGGCGGGCTCGAGTCCGCCGCCAACATCAAGTCCTGCTCCAAGAGCCTCGTGGCGCTGCTGCTGGGGGCCGCCATCGCGCGCGGCGAGATCGCGAACGTCCAGGCGCGCCTGCGCGACGTGGCGCCGGGCCTGATTCCGCGCGACGCGACCGAGGGCGTGGCCGACATCACGATGGAAGATCTGGTGACGCTGCGGGCCGGGCTGGCGAGCACCTCCGGTGCGAACTACGGCGCGTGGGTCGGTTCGCGCAACTGGGTGTCGTACGTCCTGCGCCAGCCCATGGTCGCCCGTCCGGGCGGCCGCATGATCTACTCGACCGGTTCGAGCCATGTCCTCGGCGCGGCGCTGGCCGAGGCCACGGGCAAGACCCTGCTCGTCCAGGCCCGGGAACGCCTCGGCGGGCCGATGGGCATCGAGATCCCGGCCAGGACGGCCGACCCGCAAGGCTACTATTTCGGCGGCAACCAGATGGCGCTCACGCCGCGCGCCATGCTGCGGATCGCCATGATGATTCGGGACGGCGGTCGCCACGACGGGCGGCAGATCGTGTCGCCGGACTGGATGCGGGCCTCGCTGCAGCCCCGCACCCTGTCGCCCTTTTCCGGGATGGCCTACGGCTACGGCTGGTTCCTGACCGACAGCGGCTACGTGCTGGCGCGGGGCTATGGCGGACAGGTGATCGCGGCGCATCCCGAACGCCGGCTCGCCGTGGCGATCACCTCCGATCCGACGCAGCCGGCACGGTCGGCGGGATATTTCGGCGACATCATGGACCTGCTCGACGGACCGGTCCTCTCGGCGTGACCTGAACGGTTTCGCGGCCGCGTGGTGCGGCGATCCCTTCCCGAACCCCTCCGGTTGAACCGGCCCCTCCGCGCCTTGTTTCTGCGACGGCGGCAAACGGCCGCCGGCGCGGGAGGGACGGCACGGGATGGAGATGGGCGATCCGACGCTGTTCGACCTGGACTGGGCGCGGGTCCTGCACGACCTGCTGCGGATCGGGCTGGCCATGGCGCTGGCGCTCCCGATCGGCTGGGAGCGCGGGCACGGGAGCAGCAGCGTCGGCCTCCGCACGCTGCCCGTGGTGGCGATGAGCGCCTGCGGCTTCGCGCTGATCGCGGCGTCGATGCCCGACGCTTCGGCGGAGACCCAGGCGCGGGTGCTCCAGGGCATCATCACCGGCATCGGCTTCATCGGCGGCGGGGCGATCGTGCAGCGCGGCCCCGACGTGCGCGGCCTGGTGACCGCGGCCAGCGTCTGGAACGCCGGCGCCATCGGTGTCGCGATCGCCTATTCCCGGCTGGAGATCGCCATCGTGCTGAGCGTCGTGAACGTCGTCATCCTGCTGGCGCTGACGCCGCTGGTCGAGAACGGGAAAAAGGGCGACGACGCAGAGGAGTGAGGGCGCGCTAAACGGCCTGACCGGCCGCCCATCCCGAGGCCCAGGCCCACTGGAAATTGTAGCCGCCGAGCCAGCCGGTGACGTCGACGACCTCGCCGATGAAATGGAGGCCGGGGATGCTGCGGGCGGCGAGCGTGCGGCTGTCGAGGGCGGCGGTGTCGACGCCGCCGCGGGTGACCTCTGCCGTGCGCCAGCCCTCGGTGCCGGCGGGGACGATGCGCCAGCCGTTCACCGCGGCATCGAGGGCGCGCAGGGTACGGTCTGGAAGGTCGGCGAGGTTGGGGGCGCGTGCTTCCCTCTGGGTGCTTCGAGACGCGCTTTCAGCGCTCCTCAGCATGAGGGGGTCGAGGGTGTTGGCGACAATTTCCTCCGCCAGGCGCTTCGGCAGCCATTGGGCCAGTGCTGTGTGGGGGGACTGGCGGGGGTTGGCGGTGCGCTGGGCGCGCAGGGCCTCGAAGATGTCGGTGCCGGGGGCGAGGGTGACGGCGATTTCCTCGCCGTGGCTCCAGAAGGAGCTGATCTGCAGGATCGCGGGGCCGGAGAGGCCGCGGTGGGTGAAGAGGATGGGCTCGGCGAAGGCGGTGGGCTTCGGTGCCTTCCTGCCCGACGCGGGAGCGGGAACGGTGGCGACGCGCGCCTCGACGGCGATGCCGGCGAGCGGGCGCAGGCGCTCCAGGGTCGGCTCGTCGAAGGTGAGCGGGACGAGGGCGGGGAAGGTCGGCGTGACGGGCACGCCGAACCGCTCGGCCAGGTCGTAGCCGAAGCCGGTGGCGCCCATCTTCGGGATCGACAGGCCGCCGGTCGCCACGACGAGGCTGCGGCATTCGACCGGGCCGTGGGAGAGTTGGAGCCAGAAGCCGGACCCCTCGCCGACGTCGGGCGGGCGCTCCACCGCCTCGACCTTCGTCGAGAGGGAGAGTTCGCCGCCGGCCGCGGCGAGTTCGCCGGTCAGCAGGTCGACGATCTGCTTGGCCGAACCGTCGCAGAAGAGCTGACCCGCGGCCTTCTCGTGCCAGGCGATGCCGGCGCGGTCGACCATCGCGACGAAGTCGCGCGGGGTGTAGCGCGACAGGGCGGAGACGCAGAAGCGCGGATTGGCCGAGAGGAAGTTGGCCGGCGTCGCGTTCAGGTTGGTGAAGTTGCAGCGCCCGCCGCCGGAGATGCGAATCTTCTCGCCGGGCGTGCGGCCGTGCTCGACCACCAGCACCGACCGGCCACGGCGCGCGGCGGCGATGCCGCACATCAGGCCGGCCGCGCCGGCGCCGATGACGACGGCGTCGTAGGTCGGGGTGGTCATGTGACCGCTCCCCTATCGCCGTCATTGCGAGCGAAGCGAAGCAACCCAGGGCCGCAGCCCGGGCGGCCGGCGTCGGTGCGCCGGCCCTGGGTTGCTTCGGCGCTGCGCGCCTCGCAATGACGGGGAGAGGGGTGGTGGCGCTCGTGCTCGGCGTCGGGGTGGGTCCCGGATCTACGCTTCGCTTCGTCCGGGAAAGTGCGAAAGAAGGGCACGAGTCAGCGGGTGCGGTAGGGCTGGCGTCCGGGCGCGTCGGGGCGGGCATCCGCGCGGGCGGCGCGCTTGCGCATCGGGGGGCGGTCGCCGGCGGCGGTCTTCGGGATGGGCTTCGGCTTGTAGGTGCGCGTGGGGGCCGTCCGCTCCGGTGCTGCCCGCTCGGGAGCCTCCTGTGCCGCCGGTCGCGCCGCGACCTTGCGGGTGACGTCGGGTTCGATCTGGGCGAAGCGGGCCTTCATCGCGTCGGCGAGCGGCTCGATGCGGACCTCGCCGCCGGCCGGGACGGCGCGGACCGAGGCCATGAAGCGGTCGGCGACCTGTTCGTCGATCTCGAACTTGGTCTCGCGCTCGAAGACGCGGATGGCGCCGATCTCCTGCTTGGTCACCTTGCCCTGGCGGCAGATGATCGGCAGCAGCCAGCGCGGGTCGGCGTTCTTGGTGCGGCCGACGTCGAGCTTGAACCAGACGGTGGCGCCGGCGGGGCCGGAACGGCCGCGCGGGGCGCCGGATTCGGGGCGGGGGCCGCGGTCGGCGCCGCGATGATCAGCACTGGGGGCCGCGTTGCGCTCGGCCCCACGGTCGGCATAGGGGCGGCGGGGGCTGTCGCCGGGATCGACCACGTCCTCGGGCGCGGGCAGGCGCTCGCGGTGCAGGCGCACCAGGGCGGCGGCGATCGCCTCGGGCGACAGGCGCTGCATCAGCGCCTCGGCGGTGGCCGCGTCCTCCTCGGTGTTCTCGCCGGTCAGGAGCGGGCTGGCGAACAGGCGCTCCTGGTCGAGGGCGCGGATCTCCTCGGCGGTCGGCGGGCCGCTCCATTCCGGCTTGATGCGGGCGTCGGCGAACAGGCGCTCGGCGCTGCGGCGGCGCGACACGGGGACGAGCACGACGCTCACCCCCTTGCGGCCGGCGCGGCCGGTGCGGCCGCTGCGGTGCTGGAGCACCTCGGCGTCGTGCGGCAGGTCGGCGTGCACGACCAGGCCGATATGCGCGAGGTCGATGCCGCGGGCCGCGACGTCGGTGGCGACGCAGACGCGGGCATGGCCGTCGCGCAGCGCCTGGATGGCGTGATTGCGCTCGTTCTGGCTGAGTTCGCCGGAAAGGGCGACGGTGGTGAAGCCGCGCTCCAGCAGCGTCGCCTGGAGGTGGCGCACCGCCTCGCGCGTGTTGCAGAAGACGATGGCGCCGGGAGCCTCGAAGAAGCGCAGCAGGTTGACGACGGCCAGCTCATGCTGGCGCGGCGCGACGCGCACGGCGCGGTACTCGATGTCGGCATGGCCGCCGGCGGCACCGGCCGAGACCTCGAGGCGCAGCGCGTCCTGCTGGTAGCGGCGGGCGAGGTTGACGATGGCGCGCGGCAGGGTGGCGGAGAAGAGCAGCGTGCGGCGGCCGGCGGGCGTGGCGTCGAGGATGAACTCCAGGTCCTCGCGGAAGCCCATGTCGAGCATCTCGTCCGCCTCGTCGAGGACGGCGGCGGCGAGCGCGCCCAGGCGGAGCGCCCCGCGCTCCAGATGGTCGCGCAGGCGGCCGGGCGTGCCGACGACGATGTGCACGCCGGACGCGAGCAGGCGGGCCTCGCGCCGCGGGTCCATGCCGCCGACGCAGGCGACGACGCGCGCGCCGGTCTGGCGGTAGAGCCAGTCGAGCTCCTGCTGGACCTGCAGCGCCAACTCGCGCGTCGGCGCGATCACCAGCGCCAACGGATCGCCGGCTGCACCGATCGTGTCGGCGTCGCCGAGCAGGGTGGAGGCCAGCGCCAGGCCGTAGGCCACGGTCTTGCCGGACCCCGTCTGCGCGGAGACGAGCAGGTCGCGGCCTTCGGCATCCGGCGCCAGGACGGCGCTCTGCACGGGGGTCGGGTCGTTGTAGTCGCGTTCGGCGAGCGCACGCGCGAGCGGCGCGCTCGTAGCGGGAAATGACACGGTGGGGACAGCCGGAGTCTGTTGCCTGGATAGGCCGCAGATGGGGGCTGTCGCGCCGCAGTGCAGCAATAAAGTGGCGGCACCGGTGGCGCCGCCACCAGGATCAGTTCTTATGCATGCCGTGGCCCTTGGCACCATGATCCATCGTGCCGTGGTTCATGCTCCCGTGATCCATCGCACCCGGGCCCGCACCCGGACCCGCACCCGGGCCCGCACCCGGACCGGCCGCGCCGACGCCGGCGACCGTTACGTCGACGGCGCGGGTGCCGTGCTTCTCGAAGACGAGGTTGATCGTGAAGGTCTCACCCTCCTTCAGCGGCCGGTGCAGGCCGATCAGCATGATGTGCTCGGCACCCGGCTTCAGCGCTGCCGAACCGCCGGCGGGCACGGCGACCGCCTCGACCGGACGCATGCGCATGCGGTCGCCGTCGCGCTCCATGGTGTGCAACTCGACCGCCTCGGCGACAGGGCTGGAGGCGGCGACGATGCGGTCGTCGGTCTTGCCGTTGTTGACGACGGTGACGTAGGCGGCACCGGTGCGCGCAGCACCCGGGGTGGCGCGCGACCAGGCCTGCTCGATGCGGATCTCGTCCTGGATCGGATCGTTGGCCCGGGCGGCGGCCATGGGCAGCAGCAGGGCGGCGGCGAGGGCGATGGTGCGGAACATGCCGTTTTCTCCTGTTCGGACGGGTCGTTACCAGCTGAGGGTGAGGCCGGCATAGGCGCTGGCGCCGGAGCCGGGCTCGTAGAGAGGCGTGGTCGGCGTGGCGACGGTCGCGACGCTGGCGCTGGCGATGTAGCGCTCGTCGGTGATGTTGCGGGCGTCGAGGAAGACCGAGCCGTTCAGGCCCTGGAAGGCGAAGTCGTAGCCGGCGCGCAGGCCGAGCAGGGCATAGGACCTGGTCTTCTGCGTGTTGGCGTTGTCGACGTAATAGGCCTCCGGCACCCACTCCACGTTCGGGCCGGCGTAGAAGCCGGCCGGATGGCGATAGAGCAGCTCGGCGCGGAGATAGTGTTTCGGCGCGCCCGGCAGGTCGTTGCCGCCATAGACGCCGTCGTCGAAATGGAAGTCGCTGAAGGTGTAGGACTGGCGGAACCAGAGGTCGTCCCGGGCGGCGCCGTCGGCGAACAGGCCCTTCAGCAGGGTGACGTCGAAGGCGAGTTCGACCCCCTGGTGGACCGTCCTGTCGGCGTTGCGCGCCGCCGTCCTGCCGCCACCCAGGTCGAAGAGCTGGATCTCGTCGCGCAGCCAGGCGCGGTAGAGCGCGACGTCCCAGCCGAAGGATTCGCACCGGCCGCGCGTGCCGACCTCGATGGTGGTGGCGGTCTGCGGGTCGATCTTTGTGAAGCCGTCGGCGGCGGTGGGGCTGAGGTCGGACAGCGTCGGGACTTCGGTGCTGCGGCTGAGGTTGGCGAACACCTGGGCGGCTCGTCCGGCGGTCGGCGGCTCGACGTCCCAGATCACGCCGACCTTCGGATTGAAATAGTCGTAGGTCGCCTTGCCGCTGTCGTCGCCGTTACTCAGGAAGCGATCCTCGGACCGGCGCTTCGACCAGCCGAGCTGGCCGCCGAGGACGAGCGCCACGGCGTCGGTCACGAAGAACTGGTTCTCGGCGTAGAGGTCGGCGTTGACCGCCGTCTCGTCGGTGTCGAAGGTCTTGGCGCCCTTCGAACCGCCCATGTTCTGGTAGCGCTCGTTGTCGTTCGTGCCGGCGTGGAGGTTGGCGCCCACGGTGAAGGCGTTGCGATGGCCGAACGCCTGCGCCTCGCCGGTGGCGCGGGCGAAGCCGCCATAGTCCCGGAAGTGGTTGTCGAGCACCTGGAAGATCGGGTGGTCGAGCCGCTTGTCGACGTAGAAGGCGCCGAACGACAGTTCGACCGCGTCGAGCATCACCGTCGTGTTGTTGGCGATCCGATAGGATTCGATGTTGCGCTCATAGTCGAGCAGCAGATTGCCCGCCGCCGCGGCGCGCGGATCGTGCAGGGCGGCATGGCGGGTCACCGACCCGGGAATCTCCTGCTCGATGTCGGCATAGCCGAAATAGAAGCGGGTCTCGGCGTTGGAGGAGATGCGGTAGCCGATGTTGCCGTTGACGCGCACGCTCTCCTGCTCGCTGTGGTTCCGGAAGCCGTCCTGCTCCACCCAGGTCGGCGTGACGTAATAGTCCCAGTCGCCGATAACCATGCCGGAGCCCAGCTGTACGCGGCGGAAGCCGTCGCTGCCGATCTCGGTGCGGACCAGGGCGGCGGGCGCGTCGTGGCCGGTCGGGCTGACGAAGTTGACGGCACCGCCCAGGGTCATGGCGCCGTACTGCAGGGCGTTGGCCCCCTTGTACACCTCGGCGTAGCGCAGCGAGAGCGGGTCGATCTCCTGGAAGTCGCCGCTGCCGTCGGCCTTGGTCAGCGGGATGCCGTCCTGGAGCAGCTTCACGCCGCGCAGGTGGAAGTTGCGCGCGAGGCCCGAGCCGCGGATCGAGAAGCGCGTGTCCTCGCCCCATTTCGGCTGGGCGAAGACGCCGGCGACGTAGTCGAGCATGTCCTTGGTGGTGAGGGCCCGCGTGTCCGTGAAGTCCTCGGCCGGGACGACGGCCACGGCGCCGGGGGTGCGGTCGATGCGGCGTGCCGCCTCGGCGGCGTCGGGGACGGTGAGGGAGCCGGTGGCCTGGCCGGTCACGGCGATGGGGTCGAGGACGATGGTGCCGGACTGCTGGGCGTGGGCGGGCGCGGTGATGGCGATGGAAAGCGCGGCGAGCGCCGCGCGCGGAATGCGCATGGACATGGGAAACCTCGGTGGAATCGCGGATGCGATGCCGACAGGGCCGCGTGTTTGAGGATCTCTCGGCGCTTTCCCGGACGCGCCGCCGACGGCGGCGGCGATCCGGGATCCACGGCAGACGCGGGCGCAGGCGTGGGCCCCGGATCGCCGCTGCGCGGCGTCCGGGGAAGCGAAACGAGAGTGCGGCGTCCGGGACGGTACGCGCGCGGCGCTTCTCGAACGGTCGGGCGGACCGTCGGCGCGATGTCAGCCGAGGAAGATGGGCGGGGCGCGGGAGCCGAGGGGCGGGCCCTGGGGCGGTGGGCGCAGGTCGAGCGGCCGCGGCGCGGCCGTCGCGACCGCCGCCGCAACCGCGAGGAAGGCGGTGGCGACCAGCGTCGGGACGTCGAACGCCTTGGCGAAGGCGGTGCCGAACGGACAGTCCTTGGCGAAGGCCGCGTCGGCCGGGTCATGTCCGCCGCCGTCCGGGTCGATGGGCTTGCCGTCGGCGTCGACCGTGACGGCGGTCGGTCCTTGAGCGGTACAGAGGACGATCTGGAAGCCGCCCTGCTTCAGCAGGCCCAGGTCGGGCATGAAGCCGACCGGCAGCAGGGCGCGCAGCGCGAACAGGAGCAGCGTCAGGCGTGCCAGCCTGCGCCAGTCCGTGTTCCTCGCGATGATGTGTCCCCCCGTCATGGCGGCGAGTGTCGCGGCTCACGCGTCCAGTGTCGAGGCTTCGGCCCTGCGGCGTGCTGCCGCTCACTCGCCGCGGCGAACACAGCCGGGTAGCGTGACGTCGCAACGACGCACGAATGGGGGGACGCCATGATACTTCCGCGCGTCCAGGGCGTGTTCGTCCTGGTCAACACGATGCTGCCGCCGCTGGTGGTGCTCGCGATCGGCTGGACGGCCGTGGCCTTCGGCGGGCGGGTCGACGCCGGCTGGCAGGAGACGCGCGGCGCGCTGGTCTCGATCGCGGCGCGCGCCGGGGATTCCGCGCAGCGCGTGGCCGATGTGGCGGAGCGCAGCCAGGCGCAGATGAACCGCGCGATGGCGCGCTTCGAGGTGGTGGGCGCGGGCCTGTCGCGTGCCGCGTCGGAGGTGCGCAAGCCGGTGGACGCCGTCGCGTCGCTGAGCGTGCCGACCGTCGCGATGAAGATGTCCGACCTCTACATCGATCCGCCGGGCCCCATCCCGCGCTTCAAGGCCGGACCGTTCAAGCCGGAGATCACCTCGGGCAGCTTCGCGTTCGGCGAGATGATCGCCAAGCCGTTCCGCGTGATCTTCGATGCGCTATCGAGCCTGTCGGCGCCGTTCGACGATCTGGCCAAGGTGGCGAAGGAACTGGAGAAGCTGAACGCGCTGCAGCCCGAATTCGCCGTCCTTCAGGCCGAGATCGGCCTCGTCGCCCGCAACGCCGTCGCCTTCTTCGGCGCGGCGTCGGACGCCGTCGGCTGGTTCGCCTACGGGCTAGCCGGGCTGCTCGTCTGGGGCGCGCTCTGCTACCCGTTCTGGGCCATCGGGCGGTTGCAGCGCGGCTGGGCGTTGCTGATGCACGGCCGGTTGCCGGCGTGAGAAGGTTCGCGCAACCACCGACGTCAGATGCGGGCGTCGCCGATTGTGCCGAGAACGAGTTCGGCCGTCGCGGCGAGATCCTCAATCCGGTCCGAGCGCGACAGACGCCAGATCGGCACTTCGGATGCCAGGGAGGCGAGTTCGGCGAGGCGCGCCTGTCGGCTCGATCCGGCCGCGCCCCATTGCCCGTGCGGCACGATGGCGGCCATGGCGGCGGCCGGCGCCAGCCTGTGGAGGGTCGGCCGGCAAGGTTCGGGACGCCGCGGCTCCAGGACGACGATCCCGGCGAGCGGAACGCGGGCGGCGTCGGGGACGGTCTCGGGGCGGCGGTTCGCGGTCAGGCGGTATTTCTGTTCGTCGGGCCGGGCGTTCTGCCAAAGCGTCGGCCAGGCGGTGCGGTCGATGCCGAGCCGATCGAGGGTGGGGCCTTCCGCCAAGATCTCGTGGTGGCCGGGCCAGGCGTACCATCCGCCCGCCATCCGCACGGGACAGACGACATCGTCGGCGAGCGGCGGGGCGCCGGCCCGCATCAGGGCGATGGCGAGGGACGACTTGCCGGCTCCGCTATCGCCGAGGACGGCGACGGCGCCGGTGGGCCCGAGCGAGAGGTTGCCGTGCAGCATCGGCGCACCGAGCCGCGCCAGGATGGAGCGGATCGCGACATGGGTCAGCACGGTCCAGCGATCATGGGCACCGTCGGGATACGTGTCCGACACGTGGAGGCGCGTCCCGTCTTCCGACAGGACGACGCTGCAGCATCTTTGAAAGCCGCCGGGTACGGCGTCGACCACGTCGATCTGCCATCCCTGCGGCGTCGCGGCCGCCCGGTGCCAGGCCGCCACCGGTACGCTGTCCGGGAGGGGCGGCAGGTCCGCGCGGGCGACCGGGGATAGGGTGATGGTACGCAGCAGGTCCGCCGCGATCGGAGCAAACGTGCGGCGCGATCCAACTGGGCGAAGGCGCAGTCCGTAGGCGGCCACCTCCGTCACCGGCACCGGGGCGATTTCCTTCAAGAGTGGCGCATCCTGTTCCCGCCGTGCCTGCCGAGGGCCCGATCTTGTAGCCGACTCTCGACTTCGCCATACGTGGAGGATAAACGATGTGACCCGTGTTCGGCTCGCCACCCGGTACCTCCGGATTCGGCGCGCCTGTTTCGGTCTTGACCCGGGAGGGTGTAGTGGAATTCGAAGTCGACCGCAGCGAATCGGAACCGAAGGCCGCATACCAGCCGCCCATTCTCGTGGATTACGGTCTTTTGGCCAAGGAAGCCGCCGAGGGGGGGCTGGTAGCGGCACGTTCGATGGCATCAGCTACTCGTGAGGTAGGTGTCTCCTGAGATAGGTGTCGGGCGGGACCGCTCGAGCTAAAGATGGCACCGCGATCGTCTGCCGGATCATCATAGGTGGTGGAGTGTCGGATGCGTCCCTCGTGGCAGGCTCCCGACAGGAAGTACGCGGCGCCGCAAGCCTTCTGCATCTGAGGACGGGGGCCGACGTCAGCTCGGCCGTCGCGCGGTGCGGGCACTTGATGTCGGGTCTGCCGCGGCTGGCGGTTGAGATCGACCTCGGGCCGCCGGCCGAAGTGCTGGCGCTTCATCAGTATGTGCGGCGGTCGGAGGCTGGGACTCTGCTGCCGGATACGGGATCTGCGCGGCGTCCCGCCGATGTACTCGTGGATCTGTGGCGGATGGATGGCTCCGCCTTGGGGCTTTGGGCCGAGACCTGCTTTCTCGAGACGGACCTCACCTCGAACGGGACGCCTAGTGGAACGAGCGTTTTTTTCCGCGGGAGTGCCGCCGCCGGTCGGCACCATGCCGAAGCGATCGACTCCGCTGTGCGCTTTACCCTCGGCCATGCGGTCGCAGACCGCGCCGCGATGTCGATCGGTGCCATCGGATCATGTTTGCCGCCCGGCGCCGGGATCGGATCCCTGGGTCTTATGGCGGGCCGCGGTGGGTCGGTGCGCCTGAATGTCACCGGCTTGCCGCTGGGTGCGCTGGCCGGTTTCGCGTACACATCGGACCTACAGGATTTTCCCGAGGATGGTGTGGCCCTGTTCGACCTGCTGGTCGAGACGGTGGACAAGGTCACGCTGGCGCTCGACCTGTACCTGCCGGCCGGATCGCCGCCCTTGCTCCGCCTCTCGGGGTTCGAGTGCTTCATCGAGGAGGCGTTCGAAACCGACAGCCGCTGGGGCCGGCTCGCGGCGATCGCCCGCGAGCGCTGCGGCGCCGACCCGGCTGCGATGGATAGCGTGCTTGCATCCCCGTGCCGTATCCTGCCCGGTGATCCCGCGGTGCAGTGGCCGGATGCATGGCTGCTGGATGCACTGACAGCGCCGCCGGGGCGGGTGCCGTCGGCGCGGGTCTGGATATCGCATCTCAAGTTCATGCCGGCGACTGCCGGGGGTGGCTGGCGTACCAAGGCCTACGTGGCGGCGGAGCGCGTGCCCTTGGCCGCTCCGACGCCTCTTCCGTCCTGGCCGTCCTCGATGCCGGCCCGTGATGCGCTCGTGGAGGCGCGCGACGCGGGCGTGCGTTTCCTGCTGCGTCGTCAGGACCAGGCGGGTCTCTGGCGCGACTTCGTGTCGCCGCTGGGTGCCGGCGACGAATGGCCGAGTGCGGTGATCGGTTACTGCCTAGCGGGTATCGGCCCGGACGGCCATGCGGCGGCCATGCGCGCGCAGGCGGCGCTGCGCCGCCGGCAGCGGCCATCGGGCGGCTGGGGCTTCAATGCCTGGACGCCGCAGGATGCCGACAGCACCGCCTGGTACCTCCACCTCTCGCGGGCACTCGGTCTGAGCGGTGGAGCGTCCGAAGATGCGGCCCGCGCCTTCGTGGCGCGGCATGTGTCCCCGGACGGCGGGGTGGCGACCTATGCGGCCGAGACGCCGATCCGCTTTGAGGGGCGTCTGGAAGGCTGCGACGACAGCGGATTCCGGGCGTCCCACGGCTGCGTCTCCGCGGCGGCGGCGGCGCTCGTCGGGGAACCCACGCGGGCGTTCGTGACGCGGTCTCAGGCAGCGGACGGCAGCCTGCCCGGCTACTGGTGGGACGAGCCCTCCTATCCGACGGCGCTGGCCCTCGTTCTCGCCGAGGGCGCGCCGGCGATCGATGCGGCGCGTGGTGCGGCCTGGCTGTCGGACCTGCCGAACGAAGGGCTGCAGCCGTTCGCGGCGGCCTGGCGGCTGGCGGGCCTCGCCGCAAGCGGACAGGCCATGGACGCGGCTGTCGGAAAGCTGGCGGGGCTGCTCGTCGCATCACAGCGCCAGGACGGCGGTTGGCGCGGAGGCGCCTGCATGCGGACGCCGGATCCCTGGGTCGTCGCACCCGCGCCGGGGGAAGGGCGCATCGACCTCGACGTGCGCGGCCTGTTCACGACGGCAGGGGCGGTTCTCGCCCTCGACCTGCTGATCGGGGCATACTCCGTATGAGTCTGCAATCGGCGATGGCCTTCATCGCGGCCTGCCGGAGCGGCGGGGTCGATCTCGCCGCGGTGGCCGCGGGAGACCCCGCAGCCGTCCGTCCGGCGCTCTTCGCCCGCGCGCGGACGTCGGGCTACGATTTTTCCCAGACCGAGTTCGAACGGGCGCTGCGGCTGGACATCCTGGCGCGGCTGGCGCCCGCCTACCGTTCGTCTCCGGGGGCGGCCGGGCGGTGAGCGGTTACTCGCGGGGCGCCTGTTCGCCGATGCCGATCAGTCGGCGTGCCAGAAGGTTTTCCAGCAACCCTTCGAGATCCGCCTTCGCCTGCGCCGCGGGCACGTCGTAGCGGGCGAGAATGGCGGCGAGGGCGCCACCGACCGTGGTACCGCTGACGATCGCTTCCCAGGCCTCGATACCGGCACCGCGCAGGCCGAAGAAATGCTCGGTCCTGGGGTCGATGGCGATAATCTCGTCGTCGACCCGCGTCCAGACGACGCCCTCCGCCACGGTGATGATAGTCTCTTCTGACAACTGGCTGCTTTCCGCCGTCGACATGCTTCGCTTCGCTCTCTGTTAGGAATGTCGTTCCCCCGCGACTCGTGTCGAGGGCTTCGACTGCGGTGCGCAGTCCGTGCTGGTGCTGCGTAGACGATCGCGGAGCCGCCGCATCACAGATGCCGGATTCGCGTCCAACACCCGTTGCGCGGACTTGCGATAGGCCTCGAACTCCGCCAGATGCCGTTCGACATTGTCGGGGGTGAGAGTGACGCCGATGGCCGGCCCATCCGGGCGCTCCAGGTCGGAAACGACCAGCGCGCCGAGCTTAGGCGAAAAATGCAGCTGATCGTACCACCAGTCCATTTGGGGCTCCTGCACTGAATCCGCCGCCGATGACGGGAAGCCTTCATCGAGGTGCATGCGGGGCATGTTGAAGTCGACGACGCGCAGAAGTGGTCCGCCATTCAGGTCTGCGATCAACGCGACCACGCTGCGCAGCCATGTCGCATACCGGCGTCCGACACCCAGGCGGTCGTAGGTCTCCCTCATCATCAGGTGTTGCGGCAGTTGCACGACGGAGAGGCGCACACCAGCGTTCAGTGTCGTGCGCGCCAGATCGGCCAATTGATCGTACATGGAATTGCCACGCCAATCGAAACCGAAGCGGCTGTCGAGGCAGTGTTCCGTAGCGAATCTCGCCGCAATCACGCCGCTGGCCCGGCTAAAAAGCGGCCAAGCGGTATCGTATCCTCGCGAGATTATCGAGGGAGCGGCAGCCGGGTTCAGGCGGCCGTAGTCAGGTGCGAGCCGCCACGTTGCCACACGCAGGGCGTCCGCCAGAGATGCCGGCTGGAGCGAGAGTTTCGCCAGATCATAAGCGATGCGTCGTAGCGAATCCGAGGGGACGACGACCCGACGCCATTCCCGGTGGATCCCCAGACCCGCGAAATGCACCAGGTCGACCGACACGACCGCCTCGCGCAGTTGGCCGCGGCTCAACGCTTTCTCCAGGTAGAATTTATCGTCCTCCAGGGATTGGAACGGCTCGGCTGCCTTGTAGGCACGGATCGAACCGGCTCCGGTCGACGTCACCGGCAGGCCCCATTGCACGTTCGACGCACCCATGTACAGGATTTCGGCTCTCGTCAGGTCGGCGGAGCGTGCGTGTACACGCGCCCCGTCGGCCAGCCAAGGGAAGGTGGCCGGGTTGCGCCAGAGCAGCGTCGCCGTGCCCCAGATACCATAGGGGTCGACGGCGATGCTGAGCAGCGGCGCCATGCCGAACGTGCCCGCAGCGGCGAAGAGCAGGATTGCGAGGAAGCGGCCGGGCCTGGACATCGTGGTCCTGTACTCAGAACACGAAGTAGACGAAGGGCGATGAACGGCCGAGCGACATCAGGAACCCGACGCCGAGAAGGATGCCGGCTGAAATCGCCCATGACGAGGTCAGACGGAACTCGACCGGCGACCGCGCGAGGGGGATGCGCGGGTCCAGGATGAATGGCCGATAGCGTCGGAAGACCTCTGCGGTATTCGGCAAGAAGAAACCACCGATGCAGATCGCGGCCAGTCCGGCGATGTGCAGACTGCCCGGCAGCGGTCCAGCCAGGAGAGGACCGCCCGGCCAGACCGCTAGGGCCAGCGCTTCCACGCTACTCATGCTCTCGGCACGAAAGACGGCGGTACTGGCGGCGAGACAGGTGAAGGTGAGAAGCTGGCGCCAGACGCGGGGCCAGCCGGCCGGCGGTCTTCCCGACCTGCGGCCGCGTGCTGCAAAGATGCTGTTCACGGAGACGAACACCGCATGCATCGTACCGAACAGGACGAAGGTCCAGTTCGCGCCGTGCCAGAGGCCGATGAGAAGGAACGTCGGGATGATCGGCACGACATCGGCGAGCCTGGAGCGCCACACGCCGCGCTCGCGCCGCCGCCGAAGCGCCGACGTACCGACGCGGGTCACCCACCATTCCGCGATCGCCCGGTAGAGGTGCCCGGTGAAGAAGCGCGTCAGCGTCATGTGCCAGCGGCGCCAGAACTCGGCCATGGTCGTCGCGCGGAACGGCGACATGAAGTTGACGGGCAGGACGACGCCGAACAGCCGGGCGAGGCCGGTCGCCATGTCGGAATAGCCCGAAAAGTCGAGCGCCAGCCCGGTGATGAAGCCGAAACAGGCGATCCAGCCCTGGACGAAGCCGATCGTCTCTCCCCGCTCGGCGGCAGCATAGATCGGGTCGATCATGCCGAGGATGGGGTCGGCGAGGAACACCTTCTTGCCCAGGCCGAATGCGAAGATCGCCGCCCCGACCGCGAGGTCGATCCGGCGGAACGCCAGGAAGCGCTTCAGCTTCGTCTGCGGCTGGAACTCCTGCCAGCGGACGATCGGGCCGATCACGAGTTGCGGGAAGAAGGCGATGAAGAGGGCGTAGTCGCGAAAGCGCGTCCGGCGATCACCTTCGCCGCAGCCGTCCCGGCGCGGCGCGATCAGCAGGTAGCCGATCTGCTGAAAGGTGAAGAAGGAGAGCGCCAGCGGCACCGGCGGCATGTCGATGTGCGCCGACGGCGCCACCGCCCCGAGGTCGATCAGGATGTCGACCGCGAAGCCGCGATACTTGAACCAGGCGAGGGCCGTGAGGTTGAGGACGACGCCCAGCGTTTGCCATGCGTGACCGCGGGTGCCTTTGCGGTCGATGCGCTCGCGGATCTGCCAGTTGACGAGGATCGACAATGCCAGGAGCGGGGTGTGTTCCGGGATCCAGCTGGCATAGAAGACGAGCGACAGGAGGATCAGGACGACCCGCGCCGCACCCGACCCGCGCTGCATCGCCGCCGCGACCAGGGCGAGCGTCGCCGGCAGGAAGCCCGCAAGGAAGTAGAACGACTGGAACAGCATCGCAGAGCGGGACTTTCGGGATCCTCTGTTTCCAGGATCGCGGTGCTTACGCGACCGCGCCATGCGACGCAATGACGGAACAATGTCGTATAGTTCTAACGATTCGCTGCGGTACCGGGTTGGTTTCGGAACGTGGCCAAGGACGAGCCGATGATCCCCTGGAAAGTCTTGACCCTGGACAAGAAGGCGTTCTCCGCAAGCATCGAGGACGCCTCTGCCGCACAGCTAGCGGATTATGCAGATACCGACTTCCTGGCCAGCGAGGACGGCGCCGATGTCGTCGCCTGGAGCAGTGCCGCGGCCCGGGCGGTGCTCGACGAGCAGGGACTTGCGAACGCGCATGGCCTGCATACAGCCCAAGAGTCTAGTTTACCGTCGGCGCCACAGGCCGCAGCAGTGATGGCGGAAATCGATCGCTCCGTGCCCGTGTTCCTGGAGGGCGCCGCCCATACGCATTTCCGCAGGCTGGCGATCGAGCGCTACAGGGCCTATGCGGCCGACATGAAAGCCCATGCCGCGCCCTGCGTTGCCGCGCTGGTGGCGGACCTCGACCGGTCGCGGCCGGCCGCCGATCGTCGGTGGCACATCAACACCCATTGCAACCGCATCTTCGTGCAGGCGGCGGGGCTGAAAGAGACTGACCTGCCGCTGGTCCTGTCGTTGCGCGACCAGATGGTGACCGTGGACGGGCGCCTGCGCCTCAGGAGCAGCCTCCATTTCCAGATGAGCAGCGTCTCGCTCTTCGGACACATGCGGCGGCGGCGATCCGGTGGCGGCGTCCGGGCGGGCAGCTTCCTGGCAGCCGCCCATGTAACCGACGCGCCCGACGACGAGGACGCAATGATCCTGTCACAGGCCGTCTCGCTGTTCGTTGCGTTGAACGAACTCGTGCCGGAGGCGCTACTCCTGATCGACGACCGCCTGCACGCGGAGCGGGCGATGTGGCCGGCCTTGGCTGCGGGCTCGGTGCGGATTACGCATTTCGTCGACGAGGCGCTCCGGTTGGCATTCCGGTCGTCGACGGTGATCGCGCGACGCGTGCCTGAGGCGCGCACGGTGGCGGGATGTCCGTTCGCGGCCGGCACCCGAATCATCGTGAACATCGCCGCTGCGAGCGTCGACCGGCGCGTCATGGATGCCGGCACAGGGTTTCGGCCGGGGCCGCAGTCCGCCTATCACTTGATGTTCGGCGCCCGACGCCGCCATTGTCTCGGCCGCTGGTTCGTTGCCTGGCTCGGCCGGCGGCTCGTCGCGGAGCGCCTGCGGCAGGCCGGGGTGGCGTGCGCCGGCGCCGGATTGTAAACGCCCCTGCCGCGCACCATCTACCCGTACTCCTACGACATCCGAATTCTGTTCGCGCCGTGCGATGCCAGTCCGCGTCGCGCGTCGGCATGGGGGCTGCGTCGCCGCCGTGCGGCGTGCGGACGTGGAGGGCTTGGCCGTGCCGATTCTCGCTGTCCACCATGTGACCACCTACCGCTATCGCAAGCCGGTGGGGTTCGGCGAGCACCGGATCATGTTCCGGCCGCGCGAGGGGCACGACCAGAAGCTGATCGAGACCAGCCTGACGATCACGCCGGAGCCGAGCGACCTGCGCTGGCTGCACGACGTGTTCGGCAACAGTGTCGGGGTGGTGCGCTTCGAGCGAAAGCGGGCGGCGGAGCTGCGGTTCGACAGCCGGGTCGTGCTGGACCATACGCCGACGAACGCGCTCGATTTTCCGATCGAGGCCTATGCGGCCACATATCCCTTCTCCTACGACATCGACGACCTGCCCGATCTGGCGCGGTCGATCGAGCGGCAGTATCCCGACCCCGACCACGAGGTCGAGCGCTGGGTGCGGCGCTTCGTGCGGCCGGAGGGGACGAACGGCACGCGCGAACTGCTCGCCACACTGACCCATGCGGTGCGCCAGAGCTTCGACTACGTGCCGCGCACCGAGCGCGGCGTGCAGGAGCCGACGCGGACGCTGCGCCTGGGCAGCGGAACCTGTCGGGACTTCGCGGTCTTCATGATCGAAGCGCTGCGCTCGCTCGGCCTCGCGGCGCGCTTCGTGTCCGGATACATCTACGTACCCCAGAAGAGCGGCAGCCTCGGTGGTGGTGCGACCCATGCATGGCTGCGGGTCTACGTGCCGGGGGCGGGCTGGGTCGAACTCGACCCGACCAACGGCATCATCGGCAACCGCGACCTGATCCGCGTCGGGATCGCCCGCGACCACCGCCACGTGCTGCCGTTGCACGGCACCTGGAGCGGCGGGCCGGGGGACAGCCTGGGGATGACGGTCGAGGTGGACGTGACGGCGAGCGGCCCGAGCGCCTGAGCGAGCCTCACGGGTCACGGCACCATTCGTTTCGAGGAGACCAGTATGCGTATCAGTGCCGGCTGCCGGATCGCCTACGACTGCCTGCAACCGACGCCGATGCTGCTGATGGTCAGCCCGCACCCGTCGCGCGAGGCGGACCTGATCGGCGCACACGAGGTGCAGTTCGATCCGCCGATCCCGTGGCACCAGTACACGGACGGTTTCGGCAACGTCTGCACGCGGATCGTGGCGCCGCCCGGCCGCCTGACCCTGACGACCCGGCTGCTCGCCGAGGATTCGGGCGAGGTCGACGCCGTGGTGCCGGATGCGTTCCAGCACCGCGTCGAGGACCTGCCCGACGAGATCCTGGTCTACCTGCTGGGCAGCCGCTACTGCGACACCGACACGCTGTCGGACATCGCCTGGGCGCTGTTCGGGCAGGGGCCGACCGGCTGGGGCCGGGTGCAGGCGATCTGCGACTATGTGCACAACAGGATCCGCTTCGACTACCAGACCGCACGGCCGACACGCACGGCGCAGGAGGCCTACAACGAGCGCCAGGGCGTGTGCCGCGACTATGCGCACCTGGCGATCGCCTTCTGCCGCTGCCTGAACATCCCGGCGCGCTACTGCACCGGCTTCCTGGGCGACATGGGCGCGCCGCCGCCCTACGGCCCGATGGACTTCGCCGCCTGGTTCGAGGTCTATCTGGGCGGTGCGTGGCACGTGTTCGACGCGCGCAACAACGTGCCGCGCATCGGCCGCATCCTGATGGCGCGCGGCCGCGACGCGACGGACGTCGCCATCGTCACGACGTTCGGACCCTGCACGCTCGCCGACTTCGCCGTTTTCACCGACGCCGTCGAGGGCTAAGGAGAGGCGAGGCGCAGCGGGAGGGGAACGGCCGATGGAAGCGAACGACGCGGCGTATCCGCCGGCGGTGACGGTCGTCAACGAGGCCGGCACCGCGCCGGTGGTGCTGGTCTGCGAGCACGCCTCGAACCACATTCCGGCCGCCTATGCCGGGCTGGGGCTGGCGCCGGAGCATCTGACCCGGCACATCGCCTGGGACATCGGTGCGGCGGCGCTGGCGCGGCGCCTGTCGGCGCTGCTCGACGCGCCGCTGTTCCTGTCGGGCTATTCGCGCCTGCTGATCGACTGCAACCGGCCGGCCGGCGTGCCGTCGAGCATCCCGGTGCGCAGCGAGGACACCGACATTCCGGGCAACCTGGACCTCTCGCCGGAGGAGGTCGCGCGCCGCACCGCGCTCTGCTTCACGCCGTTCCAGGAGGCGATCGCGCGCCATCTCGACGGCCGCGTCGCGGCCGGGCGCGAGACGGAAGTCGTCGGCATCCACACCTTCACGCCGGTCTATCTCGGCGTGGCGCGGCGGTGGCATGCCGGGGTGCTGCATCCCGGGGCGATGACCGGGGCGACGGACGCGCTGGCGCGGCGCCTGCTCGACGGGCTGCGCCGCGACGGCGACCTGGTGGTCGGCGACAACGAGCCCTACGCCGTCGGCCCGACCTCGGACTACACGGTGCCGGTGCACGGCCTCGCCCGCCGCATCCCGGCCGCCCTGATCGAGGTGCGCAACGACCTGCTCGGCGACGCGGCGCAGGTCGAGACCTGGGCGCGGCGGCTGTCCGGGATCCTGGCGGGCTAGGCAGCGTCGCGCAGGCGGCCGCGCCGCTTGCGGATCCAGACCGCGATCCCGGTGATCGACAGCATCGCGGTGCCCAGGCCGGCGGCAGCCACCAGGATGCGGCCGGGCAGGCCGCCGAGCTTGCCGCCGTGCAGGGGGCGGGGCAGGTCGACGATGATGTCGGCGGCGGTGCCGGTCAGCGGTTCGCTGTGGCCGAGGATGCGGCCGTCGCCGCCGTCGACATAGACGGTGGGCGCCCCGATGGCGCGCTCCGCATACCGCGCGCTCTGGAAGGCGACGGCGTAGATGCCGGTGTGCAGGTCGTAGGAGGCGGCGGTCGGCGCGTCGGTCCAGCCGAGCCGGTCGCGCTCGGCCGTCGCGAGCGGCAGGACGGCGCGCAGCGGCAGGACCGGCGCGACGTCGGCCTCTGCCTCGCCGCGCAGTTCGTAGGGCGACGGGGTCAGCGAGGAGAAGTGCAGCAGGAGCGGGCGCACCATGTCTTCGCCCACCCGAAGATAGAAGCCGGTGAGCGCCAGGAGCAGCAGGACGAGCCACAGCCACAGGCCGCCGGCGCGGTGCAGGTCGAGCGTGCGGCGGTAGGGGCCGGCCCGCCGCTTCAGGGTCCAGGCGCGCAGCCAGTTGCCGGGGCGCGGCCGGGCGCGCGGCAGGGTGAGCGATGCGCCGACGAAACAGTCGATCGCCCACGCCGCGGCGAGCAGGCCGAGGAACCAGCCGCTGAGCGCTTCGGGCAGGAAGAGGCTGTAGTGGATCTCGTAGATCGCCGGCAGCAGGTGCGCGCGGTCGAAGGCGAAGGCGCCCCACTGCCGCCGGCCCAGGATCGCGCCCGTCACGGGGTCCGCGAAGACCTGGTTGTAGCCGAGCCGGTAGGGCCGGCCGGTCGCCGGGTCGACGCGCGGCTTGACGAAATAGAGCGCCGAGCGGCCGGCCTGGAAGGCGAGCGAGGCGAAGGTCACCATGCCGCGCGGGTCGGCGGCCTCGATCCGGTCGACGAAATCGAGCGGATCGGCGGTCGGCACGCCCGTCGCCGCGCGCCGCAGATGCGGGTTGAGCCAGCCGTCGATCTCGTCGGTGAAGGCGATGACGGCGCCGGACAGGCCGGCGACCGTCAGGAAGAGGGCGAGCGCCAGGCCGACATACCGGTGCGCCCGCGTGGCGGCCCGCCGCCAGCCCATCACGGCGTCACCAGCGGTATTTCAGCGTGGCATACACCGTCCGGCCGGTGCCGTAGTAGCAGGTGTTGATGTTCTGGCACTCGGTGACGTGGCGCTTGTCGAACAGGTTCGTCGCGTTCACGGCGAGGCTGGCGCCGTCGAGCATCGGGCCGAGGCCGCCCAGGTCGTAGCGCAGTGCGGCGTCGAACAGCCAGTAGTCCGGCACCTCGAAGGTGTTGGCGGCGTCGCCCCAGGTTTCGCCGACATAGCGGGCGCCGACGCCGCCGCCGAGGCCGGCCAGCGCGCCCTCCCGGATGGTGTAGTCCCCCCAGAGCGAGGCCGTGTGGCGCGGCTGGTAGACCGGCACGTTGCCCGCGACGCCGTCGTTCGACTTCGTCACCTCGCTGTCGAGGAAGGCGTAGGCGGCGATCAGGTTGAGGCCGTCGAGCGGGTTCGACTTCAGTTCCGCCTCGATGCCGCGCGTCTCGATCTCGCCGGTCTGCACCTGGAAGAAGGTGTTGACCGGGTCGGCGGTCAGCACGTTCTGCTGCTTCAGCGTGTAGGCCGAGAGGGTCAGCAGCGAATTCCAGCCCCGCGGCTCGACCTTCACGCCGACCTCGTACTGGGTTCCGGTGGTCGGCTCGAAGGGGTTGCCGCCGAAATCGGTGCCGGTCACCGGCTGAAAGGATTCCGACCAGCTCACATAAGGCGCAATGCCGTTGTCGAAGCTGTAGAGCAGCCCGACGCGGCCGGTGAAGGCATCGTCCTCCTGCTTCGTGCGGCCGCCGCCCAGCTTGTCATCGGTCTCGGACTCGGCCCAGTCCTGGCGGCCGCCGAAGACCAGGGAGAGGGCGCCGATGTCGATCTGGTCCTGCAGGTAAAGGCCGATCTGGCGGATGTCCTGCTCGTGGCTGAGGAAGGGGCTGGGGTCGGCGATCGCCTGGCCGTAGACCGGGTTCAGATAGTCGATCGAGGGCGCGCCGCCGAAGGCGTCGGTGCGGTCGTTGAAGGTGCGCTGATAGTCGACGCCGCCGACGACCGTGTGGCCGGCGATGCCGGTATCGAACTTCGCCTCGAGCTGGTTGTCGAGCGTGAGCGCGTCGGTGTCCTCGGTCGCGGCATAGGCCGAGCGGTTGATCGTGTGCTGGTCGGCCTGCAGGTTGCCGACGACGAGGATCTTGTAGTCGCCCTCGATGCGCATGTAGCGGGCGTTCTGGCGCAGGGTGAAGGTATCGTCGAGCTGGTGGTCGAAGGCGTAGCCGACGGAATACTGCGTACGCTCCTGCCGGTCGAAAGTCCGGTCGCCGCTGTAGAAGTCCTCCGGAATGCGGCCGTTCGGGTTGTCGAGCACGGTGCCGACGGCCGGCAGTTTGTAGTAGGCGCCGGAGAAGGGGTCGTGCGTGTAGCTCGACAGCAGGGTGAAGCTGGTGTCGTCGCCGGGCTTCCAGGTGAAGGAGGGTGCGACGTAGAGCCGGCGTTCCTTGGTCTGGTCGATCTGGGTGTCGGCGTCGCGGCCCAATGCCACGAAGCGGTAGAGGAAGCGCCCCTCGTCGTCGAGCGGCCCGGTCAGGTCGACCGCACCCTGGACGCGGTCGAAGGTGCCGCCCTGGAGCTGGATCTCGTGCTGCGCCTCGTCGAGCGGACGCTTGGTGACCAGACTGGCGAGGCCGCCGGGCGAGGCCTGGCCGTAGAGCACCGAGGCGGGGCCCTTCAGCACCTCGACCCGCTCCAGCCCGAAGGAATCGATCTGCGGGATCGCCCAGGTGCCGGAGAGCAGCCGCAGCCCGTCGAGATACTGGTCGAGGGCGAAGCCGCGGGAGAAGAGATAGTCGGTGCGCTGGTCGGCGCCGTTGCGGTCGGTCAGCACGCCCGATGTGTAGCGCAGCGCCTGCGGCACGGTCTGCGCGCCCTGGGCATCCATCTGGTCGCGCGTGACGACGAGGATGGTCTGCGGCGTGCGTGCGATCGGCGTGTCGGTCTTGGTGGCGGTGGCGCTGCGGTGGGCGACGACGCCGTCGACGGGACCCCAGGCGGTCTCGGTGCCGGCGGTGACGCTGATCGGGTCGAGCGTCAGCGCGGCACCGTCGGCGGCTGGCCGCTCCACCTTCACCGTCGACGGATCGGTGAAGCGCCAGGCGAGGCCGGTGCCGGCCAGGAGGCCGTCGAGCGCCTGGGCCGGGGTGAGATTGCCGCTGGCGCCGCGCGTCGACAGGCCGCGCAGCAGCGCCCCGTCGACCGTGACCTGCAGGCCCGAGCGGCGACCGAAGCCGGTGAGTGCGTCGGCGAGTGGCTGGGCCGGGATGTCCCAGCGCAGGGTCGCGTTCGCCTGCGCCAGTTGGGCCATGTCGTTCGGTTCGGCCGGTGTGGCCGACGCGGTGGCCGGCAGCAGTGCCAGCGCAGTGCCCGACAGCAGGAGCGATATGCAGGCGGCGGCGCGCCGCGCGGCACGCCGGGATGTGATGCGGACCAAGTCTTCCCCCGTTCTTCTGTCGGCGCGACGGTTGGGCGCGTTTGCGGATGCGTCCCATTCGCGCCTCTCCTGCCTACGACGATGCCGCGGGTGGAATTTTCGGGAGAAATTTCGCCTGTCCCGGCGAATGTGGCTCAGGGCCGCAGGACGAGCAGCCAGGGGGAGATCGCGGTGACATGCGCGTCGTGGGCGGCGGCGATGGCGCGCAGGGCCTCGGCCGGATTGGAGAGGTCATAGACGCCGGTGACCGGGCGCCGGCCGAGATCGGCGTCCGCCACCAAGACATAGCCGGCGAAGAACGGTCGCAGCCGGTCGACGACTTCGGCGAGCGGGCGGTCGCGGGCCACCAGCTTGCGGTCGATCCAGGGGGCTGCATCGGCGGGATTCCGGCGCCCGCGCCTCGTCTGTTCGGACCCGATGCGGATCCAGTCGCCGGCGGCCAGTTCCTCGGCCACGGGCGGGCGTGCCGCCGGCGCCTCGACACGCACGCGGCCCTCGGCCACCGCGACGCCCGTGGCATCCGCCGTCGAGCGGCCGCGCGCGACGGCGAAGGCGGTGCCGACGGCGGTCGCGGACACGGCGCCGGCGGCGACGCGGAATGGGCGGGCCGGATCGCGCACCACCTCGAACAGCGCCTCGCCGGTGAGCAGGTCGACGTCGCGCGCCGTCTCCTCGAAGGCGAGGGCGATGGCGCTCCGCGGTGCGAGGTGGGCAGTGCTGCCGTCGGGAAGGCGGATGGTGCGGATCTCCGCCGTGCCGGTGACATGGTCGGCGCGCAGCTGCAGCAGCAGGCCGGGCAGCATCAGCAGCATCAGGCCGGCGGCGACGGCGGCGCCGACGAGGCCGGCGGTGACCCGGCGCGGCCGGGGCCGTACCAGCCACGGCCGGCGCAGGCGCACCGCCGTCGGGCGGGGCGGGGCTGGGGCCTCGGCGCTCCGCTCGCGCCATGCCGCGGGGTGCCGCGGCACCGTGCGGGCATAGAGAGCGTCGAACCGGCCGATCTCGGCCCAGGCCGCGGCGTGTGCCGGATCCGCCGCCAGCCAGTGGCGGAACCGCTCCAGCAGCGCCTCGTGCGCCTGGACATCATCATCGTCCGGCGCCTCCTGCAGGGCGATCAGCCATGCGGCCGCCGCATCGGCCGCCGCGTCGGCCCCCACACGGGCGGCACCGTCGTCCTGGTCGTTCGGCTCAACCGGCATGCGATGCCACTCCGGGTTTCGCTCCGTGTCCAGGAGACGTTCGGACTCCGGCGATTTTCGGCTCCTTCTTGCGTCTCATGGCCGTTTCAGACGCCTGCGGCAATGGGCGATGCCCTCGGCGACCAGCGTATGGGCGGTCGTGACGGATACGCCCAGCCGGTCCGCGATCTCCTTCAGCCGGCAGCCGCCGAAGCGGTGCATCTCCAGCGCCATGCGCGTGCGCGCGGGCAGCTCGGCCAGGGCCGCCTCCAGGGCGGCCAGCGCGTCGCGGTCGATCGCTTCCGTCTCGGGCGATGGGGCATCGGCGGCGACCGCTCCGGCCGGTCCCGCAGGATCGCCCGGCGCGAAGCGGGCACGTTCGCGCCGGGTCCGGCGCAGGCGGTCGATGGCGAGGTTGCGCACGATGCGGAAGAGATAGCCGAGCGGCGCCTCGACCCGCGTCTCCGCCGCCGCGGCGTCGAAATGCAGCCACGCCTCCTGCACCACGTCCTCGGCGTGGAAGCGGTCGCCGACGATCCCGGTCGCGAAGGCCACGAGTTCGTGCCGGTGCGCCGCGAACAGCGCTAGTCTCTCGCCGTCTCGGCGCACGTCGGTACCGGAGTGGTGGGCGGGCAGTAGGCGCAGCAGTGGCGGGCGCGGCTGTCTTGCGAATGGCTCGCAGTTTTCTAGCGGCAGACCGGCGGTGCCACAATCGCTTTCCGGGTTGGCCCCGGTGACGCTCGCCGCGAAGAGGAACGCACATGACGCAGCATATCGGCATCGTCGGCTGCTCCGCCGAAGGGGCGGCGCTGTGCTATCGGACGATCTGCAGCGAGGGGGCGGCTGCCATGGGCGGGCAGGGTGGCGGACATGCCCACCCCGAGGTGTCGATGCACACCCACTCGCTCGCCGACTATGTGGCGTGCCTGGAGCGCGGCGATCTCGCCGGCGTCGGCGACCTGATGCTCTCCTCCGCGCGGAAGCTGGCGCGCGCCGGTGCCGACTTCCTGATCTGCCCGGACAACACGATCCACCAGGCCTTCGACCATGTGGCGGCACGTTCCCCGCTGCCCTGGCTGCACATCGCCACCGTGGTGGCCGACGAAGCGGCGTCGCGCGGCTTCCGGCGCGTCGGCGTCACCGGCACGCGCTGGCTGGTCGACAGTGCGGTCTATCCGGAGAAACTCGCCGCGCGCGGCATCGCGGCTGTGCGGCCGACCGACGCCGAGCGCGATGCGATCGACCGCACCATCATGGACGAACTGGTCCGCGGCCTGTTCCGGCCCGAGGCGGTGGTCCGTTTCCAGGCCGTCTTCGCGCGGATGAAGCAGGCCGGCTGCGATGCCGTGGTCCTCGGCTGCACCGAGATCCCGCTGGTCATGCACGACGGCAATTCGCCGCTGCCGACCCTGGACTCGACGCGGCTGCTGGCGCGCGCGGCGCTGCGCCGGGCAACGGCCTTCGCGGGCGAAGGCGGGCCCTAAGCCATCTCCGGCCTGTCGGCGAGACATTCCTGCACCAGGGCGAGCAGCGCCGTCGGCGTGAACGGCTTCCGGATCGTTCGCGTGGCGCCGAGCTTGGACGCGAAGCCGAGATACTGATCGCCCAGTTCCGCCGTCGTCATGGCGTGCGACCGCGTCGGCCCTCCCGTCATCACGATGACGGGCAGGTGCGGCGCCTCCGCGCGAAGCCGCCCGACCAGTTCGAGCCCTTCCATCACCGGCATGAAGATGTCGGTGATGACGAGGTCGAGTTCATCGAAAGGGGAGGCGGTCAATGCATCCCGACCGTCGATCGCGACGACGACCGTGTGTCCCGCCCGCGTCAGTTGTAGAACGATGCTGCGCCGCACGAGCACGTCATCGTCGACCAACAATATTCTCGCCATCTATCGCAGGTCCGAATGAGCTTCCAGGTGGGAGGATTCAGCTGAAGTGCACTCGTTTATCTAGAACCTCGCGAACCTTCCTTGCGAGATCCGCCTGGCGATACGGCTTGTTGAGCAGATCGACGCCGGTATCGAGATGGCCGTGGTGGACGATCGCATTTTCGGTGTAGCCGGAGGTATAGAGGACCGGGAGCGCCGGGATGATTTTCTGCGCTTCATCCGCCAGCCTGCGGCCGCTCATGCCGCCCGGCATGACGACGTCGGTGAAGAGCAGGTCGAAGACCCCCCGCCGACGATCAGCGACAGTGCTTTCGGTCCGTCTTCCGCCGTCACCACGGCGTAGCCGAGCGACCTGAGTTGTGCCGCCGCGTGGGCGCGGACGAGCGGATCGTCCTCCACCAGGAGGATGCGCTCGCTGCCGCCGGCAAAGGCCGCGCCGGACGGCGGTGCGACCGCCTCGACCCCGCGGCCGAGGGCCCGGGGCAGGTACAGCTTCACCGTCGTTCCCTGCCCGAGCTCCGAATAGATCTTCACATGGCCCTTCGACTGCTTGATGAAGCCGTAAACCATGCTGAGACCCAGGCCCGTACCCTTGCCGACCGCCTTGGTCGTGAAGAACGGGTCGAATGCCCGGGCGGCGACCTCGGGCGGCATGCCGCTACCGGTATCCGATACGGCGACCAGCACATAGTCACCGGGCGTCACCTCGTCGTTCCAGCCGGCATAGGTTTCGTCGAGATGGACCTTGCCGAGTTCGATCGTCAGCCGGCCGCCGTCCGGCATGGCGTCACGGGCATTGATTGCCAGGTTGAGCAACGCGCTCTCGAACTGGGAGGGATCGACAATGGCCTGCCAGACGTCGGGCGCGGCGGCGATCTTCACGTCGATATGTCCGCCCAGTGCCCGTTCGAGCAGGCCGCGGATGCGCGCGACCAGATCGCCGAGATCGGTCGTCTCGACCGTCAGCGCCTGTCGGCGGGAAAATGCCAGGAGATGGCGCGTGAGATCGGCGCCGCGCTCTCCGGCCTGCACGATCATGGCCGCGAGTTCGTGCTGTGCCGGCATATGCTCGAGTTCCTCGGACAGCAGCTCCGCGTTGCCGAGGATGACGGTGAGCAGATTGTTGAAGTCGTGCGCGACGCCGCCGGTCAGCTGGCCGACGGCCTCCATCTTCTGTGCTCGCGTCAACTGTTCGGACAGGTGCTTGGCATGCGTGACGTCCCGCACGTAGAGCAGCATTCCGCCGTTGAACGGGTGGATCAGCATCGCCAGCCAACGGTCGTCGGACAGGAGCTTGACCTCGTGGCGCACCGGTTGGCCGGTCTCCTTCGCCGTCACGAAAAGGTCCTCGCATCCGGTCTGACTGATCCAGGGAAACCGGTCGAACAGCATCTGCGAGGTGGTCTGCTCGCGCGCGAGGCCGGCGGCAGTCGCGTTGTACAGGACCACGCGGCCGTCCGGGTCCGTCACGACGACGGCGGCGTCCATGCTCGCGAACGCCACGTTGAGCATGACCTGGGCTTCGCGCCGGAAACGTTCGCGCCGCGTGCGGGATCGGTCGGCGGCAAATGCACCCGTCATCACGATCAGGGCGAAGGCGCCCAACAGCCCGCCCGTCCCGGACACGCGGCGGTGCCAGCGGGCGAGTGCATCGGCCCTGCTCATTCCCGCCAGGATGTACGCACTCTCACCCGCGACCTCCGCCCGTGTCGTGAGCAGGTCGTCGGCATCCCACCAGGGCGCCTCCTCCCCGGCCGGATCGTCCAGGCCGGGAAGATCGGGCATGGCTTCGGCATCCGATGCGTCCGGCGAACTGATCACCGATATGGCGCGGCCGTCACCGGCCTGAAGAATCACGAAGACGGTATCGGAGATGCTCAAGCCGGCGAACGTTCTTGCGAGGTAAGCGGAATCCAGCGTCGCGACGATCACGCCCATAAAGGCGCCGGTATCCGACCAGACGCCGCGGCTCACCGGGACGATCGCTCCAGTGCCCGCCGTCGCGATGCGGCTGCGGACCGCATGGCCGACATGGAGGCTATCGGCGGTGGCGGCTGTATGAACCCGATAATAGTGACGGTCCGATACGTCGACCGGGTCCTTCAACAGGAATCGCGAGGTGGCGTACAGAGTGCCGGCGGACGCGACCATCGCATAGTTGACGGGCAGGGCCGTATGTTTGCGTGCCGTACGGAGGGCCCGGAAGACGGCCTCCGGACTGTCGTCGCCTCTCGCGATGTCCTCGATGACGCTCTCCCGGGCGGCGATGAGCCCGCGGTCGAGAGACTCCAGGATGATGTCGACGTTCGCGGCGAGCGGCACCGCGACGTTTTCGATCCGTGCCGCCGCCGTGTTCAGCGTCTTCCGCCGGTCGTCGATCTTGAGCGAGACGAAGAACAGCAGGGCCGGCAGCACGCAGGCGAGTGCGGCCACAAACAGCGGATGCCGGCCCAGCCAGCCGAACCGGACGTCGCTCAGATCACCGAGGCTCGTCGGGGGCAGGCTGGGCGACATCGTCTATCCTTGCGGCGGCACGGCGGAATTCGACCGGCCAAATGTCTGGCGCGGCGGGTGGTGGTACTTTGATATGAGGAAAGCGCCTCTGCATGTGGAGAGGCGTAAACAAATGGTATAATATTGGTGCAAATGCGACGCAAGTCGTTGCCATCGGATCTGCATCCGGCAGTGTCGTGGCAAAACGCCACGCCATCGTTCCGCGCCCGGTACCACGCGCCGCTCCCGATCCGCGCTCGGCTGGGCGGGGTGTCCTCGGGCCGCCGCCGAGGCGGGGATCATCGCCGAAGGGGCGGCGGTCGCGATCCGTACTGCGGCCGCCGTCCTACCGGTGCGCGGCTTGACATGGCGGGGTCCGCCGCCAGATAGAGCCGGATGAGCACGTCACGCGCCCCGATCTTCCGGATCCACCCGATCGCGGAATCCTAGCCCCTGGGACGCGGCCCGTGCGCCCCGCGTTCCGGGGGCGTGCGGCTGCTTGGTGCAGCACCTCCAATCCGGCGCATTCACGAGTAACGACAACGGGCGACATACGCGCCGCAACGCTGCGGGCGCCGTGCCGCCGTGGGTACAGGAACGCGGGGTCGCCATGACCGAACTCAGAAACAACGAACACAGGAACGCGGGCAGCAATAAGCCCCGAGTCGTCGTCAGCGAGACCGATCATCAGCGGCTGACCGAACTGGCCGCCGGGGCGGAGGAGCGGTTCCCGGCGGTCGCCGAGGAGCTGGCGGCGGAGATGGACCGGGCGGACGTGGTCGCCGACGGGGCGGTGCCGGCCGAGGTGGTGCGGATGGGCTCGACGGTGGTCTACCGCTCCGATACGGGGCAGGAGCGCAGGGTGACGCTGGTCTTCCCGCCCCAGGCCGACATCACGGCCAACCGCATCTCGATCCTGACGCCGATCGGCACCGCACTGATCGGGCTTGCCCCCGGTCACGCGATTCGCTGGCGGGCGCCGGACGGGCGCGAGCATGCGCTGACGGTGGTGAGCGTCGAGCCGCCGGCTGCGGACTGAGCGGCGATCGGGTTCAGTCCGCCGCGACGCTGCGGCGGACGCAGGCCGCGAACTCCCGCGCGATCGGACTCGGCGTTTCTGCCTCGTAGAGGTTGATGCAGAACATCGGCAGCTTCGGCAGGCGGCCGGGGGCGTCCCCGTCCGCCTCAACGATGTCGAGGCCCTCGGGTACCGAGTGGCTGAGCAGCGGTGCCACCGCGAGGTCGGCCTCCAGCGTGGCGCGCACCGGCTCCATGTTGCTGACCTCGCAGACGGCCTGCCAGTCGCGGCGCGCCTTCTTCAGCGCCGCGACGGCGACCGGCCGGAAGACGCAGGTCTCCGCCCCCAGGGAGACCGGCAGCGGGTCGCGCGCATGGGCGCTTCCGCCGCGCGCCCCCGTCCAGACCAGCCGGTCGCTGCGCAGCGTGTCGCCGCCGCGGCCGCAGCCGATCTCGGTGGTCAGCGCCACGTCGATCTCGCCCGCGCGCAAATCGGCGAGCAGCAGCAGCGTGTCCAGGCAGACGAGCCGGACGCGGATGCTCGGGAAGGCCGTGCTGAAACGGCGCAGGATGGGCGGCGCGTAGCTGCCCATGATGTCGTAGGGCGCACCGAACCGCACCTCACCCTCGAACACCGGCTGGGACAGCGACGCCAGCAGCTGGTCGTTGGCCGCCAGGAACTGCTTGGCCGCCGGCACGAGCCGCTGGCCCTCGGGCGTCGGCGCGATGCCGCGGCCGTCGCGGTGGAAGAGCCGGGCCGTCGAAAGCTGCTCCAGCCGGCGGATCTGCTGGCTGATCGCGCCCTGGGTGAGGTTGAGCTGGCGCGCGGCCAGCGTGACGCTGCCGGTCTCGACCACGGCGAGGAAGGCGCGCGCCACCGCCACGTCGATGTTGCGGATCATGCCGCTCCCCATCTATTAGTTCGCGTGAAGCGACATATTAGAACGTTTAGATATCCTAATTCACGCCGCCTCGCTTACCCTCGTGGAGATCATCGAGGGAGGACGGCCATGCCGAGCACGCGCATTTCCACGGGCATCTGGGCCGAGGCCCGCGGGCAGGAGGTTCTGGAGGCCGTGCAGGCGGCCCTGGTGGAGGGCCTGAAGATCCCGGAGGGCGACCGCGACGTGGTCCTCGACATCCACGGCGCCGACCGCCGCATCATCCGTCCCACGCGCTCGGACCGGTTCACGCGGGTCGAGGTGACGCTGTTCGCCGGCCGCTCGCTCGACGCGAAGCGCCGGCTCTACGCGGCGCTGGTCCGCAACCTCGCCGCCCTCGGTGTGCCGGAGACGGAGGTGAAGACGGTGCTGATCGAGGTGCCGCCCGAAAACTGGGGCCTGCAGGGCGGGGTGCCGGCGTCGGAACTGGACCTGGGGTTCGAGATCGAGGTCTGACGTTCTTGCGTTTGCCTTTCACAAACCCTACAATGTGAAATGAAAACGCAGTCTCTCGGTTTCGTGAGGTACGACCATGAGCGGTGCAGTCGCCAGGATCGTCGACGACCTCCGCACGCGTGGCGGGCTCAAAGGGACGGATCTCGCCAACATTACGGAGGTTTCCCAGGCGACCGTCTCTCGCTGGGTCTCGGGCAAGGCGTCGCCCCATCCGAAGACGCAACTCGTCATCTCCGACCTGAAATATGTCGTGGATCGGCTCGCCGACTTCTATACGCCGGAAGAGACCCGGATCTGGCTCTATGCGAAGCATCCGCTGATGGACGGCGCACGCGCGATCGACCTCATCCATGACGGCCACACCGACCGCGTCCTGAACGTGATCGAGAGCCTCTCCGACGGCACCTACACCTGAGTATGGCGGGCCGGCGCCATGATCGGGTCGTCCTCGATGCCCTCGAAGCCATGGAGCCCGAGGCCTTCGCGGGCGATGTCTGGAGGGTCGCGGCCCGCGACCGCGATCCGCTCCGCGGTTCGACGGCGGAAGGCCGATGGAGCCCCGCCGGCGAGTTCGAGGTCCTCTACACCAGCCTCGAACGGGATGGCGCGCTGACGGAGATCGGCTACCGGCTGTCGTTGGAACCCGTCTGGCCCAGCCAGGTGCAGCATCAGGTGCACAGGATCGGCGCACGAATGGAGCGGTCCCTGCGCTTCCCGGACGTGGCGTCGCTGGCACCGCTCGGCGTCGAACCGTCCCGCTATTCGAGCTTCGACTATGGGCCGACGCAGGCCATCGCGGCAGCGGCGCAGTTCCTCGGGTTCGAGAGCCTCACCGTTCCGAGTGCGCGATCGCCGGCGCTGCATCTGGTGGTCTTTCTGGATGCCATCCTCGACGGTCGGGCGCTGACCGTCCTCGAAACGGAAGATGTCGACTGGGACGCTTGGCGACGGAAGCGGCGGTAACAACACGGAGCGGGCGGCGTCGCGGAAGAGGGATTGCCCTGTCGGACGGCCGACACGCTCGGACCGGTTCACCCGGGTTGAGGTGCCACCCGAGAACTGGGGCCTCCAGGGGGCCGTGCCCGCGTCGGAACTGGATTTGGAGTTCGAGCCCAGGATTTGAGATGCGGGCGGTGGTAGCGGCTGCGCGAAGACGGCGCGTGGGACGCGGGCATCACGATCACCCTCATTCCGTCTTTGCGAGGAGCGTAGCGACGAAGCAACCCAGGGCCGGCGCGCTTGCCTGGGGTTGCTTCATCTTCGGTTCGCAAAGACGGTGGTGTGGGGAGCGGCGCGTTGCCGCATCACCCGAACGGTTTGCTCTTCGGGAAGCCGTGCGGGGGCATGTGGCCGGCGCCGGCGCGGCGGCCGAGCCAGCGGGTGAGGTCGATCTCGCGGCGCTGGCGGTCGCCGGACTGCCAGGTCAGGCCCTCGGCGGCGGTGATGCTGGCGAGGTCGTCGAGGCTGCCGGTGCGGTACTTCTGCAGGGTGACGCCGCGGCCGCGGGTCATCTCCGGCAGTTCGTCGAGCGGGAAGACGAGCAGGCGGCGGTTCTCGCCCATCACTGCGACGAGGTCGCCGACGACGGGCGTGCAGATCTTCAGCTTCGCCCCCGGGGCCAGGTTCATCACCTGCTTGCCGGCGCGGGTCTGCGCGACGATGTCGTTCTCCGCCACCTGGAAGCCGCGGCCGTCGGAGGAGGCGAGGATCAGCTTCCCGTCGGGGCGGTGCAGGCGCAGTGTCACCACCTCGTCGTCGTTGGCGAGGTCGGCCATCAGGCGCAGCGGCTCGCCCATGCCGCGGCCGCCGGGCAGCTTGTCGGCGCCGATGGTGAAGACGCGGCCGCCGGCCGAGACGACCAGCAGCTTGTCCGTCGTCTGGGCGTGCAGGCGGAAGCGCTCGCTGTCGCCTTCCTTGTATTTGACCTCGGCGTCGGGGGCGAGGTGGCCCTTCATCGCGCGGATCCAGCCCTTGTCCGACAGCAGGACCGTGACCGGCTCGCGCTCGATGACCGACTCCAGCGATATCTCGACGGCCGCGGGGGCGCCGGCGATCTCGGTGCGCCGCCGGCCGAGCTTTGTCTTCGGGCCGAACGTCTCGCGCAGCGACTTCAGCTGGCCTTCGATGGCCAGCCACTGCTTCGCCTCGTCGGCGAGCAGGTCGTTCAGCTCGGCCTGTTCGGCGGAGAGCGCGTCGTGCTCGCGCCGGATCTCGATCTCCTCCAGCTTGCGCAGGGCGCGCAGGCGCATGTTGAGGATCGCCTCGGCCTGGACGTCGGTGAGGCCGAACGTCGCGATCATCACCGCCTTGGGCTCGTCCTCGAAGCGGATGATGCGGATCACCTCGTCGATGTTGAGGTAGGCGATCAGGTAGCCGGCCAGCACCTCCAGCCGGTGGGCGATTTTCTCCAGGCGGAAGCGACTGCGCCGCTGCAGCACCTCCTGGCGGTGCGCGAGGAAGGCGGCCAGCATGTCGCGCAGTGGCATGACGCGCGGGACGCCGTCGGCGTCCAGCACGTTCATGTTCATGTTGAAGCGAGTCTCGAGGTCGGTCTGGCGGAACAGCGATTCCATCAGCGCGTCCGGCTCGACCGTGCGGGCGCGCGGCACCAGGACGAGGCGGATCTCGTCGGTGGACTCGTCGCGCACGTCGCCGAGCAGCAGCGCCTTGCGGTTCTCGATGAGCTCGGCGAGGCGCTCGATCAGGCGCGCCTTGGGCACCTGGTAGGGGATCTCGGTGACGACGACCTGCCAGGTGCCGCGGCCCAGGTCCTCGGTGGTCCAGCGGGCGCGCACGCGCAGCGCGCCGCGGCCGGTCTCGTAGGCCTGGGCGATGGTGGCGGCGTCCTCGACCAGGATACCGCCGGTCGGGAAGTCGGGGCCGCGGACGATGCCGATCAGCTTCGCCGTGGTGGCGGCCGGATGGCGGATCAGGTGGACGAGGGCGTCGCAGATCTCCGCCACGTTGTGCGGCGGGATGTTGGTCGCCATGCCGACGGCGATGCCCTGCGACCCGTTGGCCAGCAGGTTGGGGAAGGCGCCGGGCAGGACGACCGGCTCGCGGCCTTCGCCGTCGTATGTCGCACGGAAGTCGACCGTGTCCTCGTCGATGCCCTCCAGCATCGCCTCGGCGACGGCGGTCATGCGCGCCTCGGTGTAGCGCATGGCCGCGGCGTTATCGCCGTCGATGTTGCCGAAATTGCCGTGGCCCTCGACCAGCGGCCAGCGGACGGCGAACTCCTGCGCCAGGCGGACCATCGCCTCGTAGATCGAGGCGTCGCCGTGCGGATGGTACTTACCCATGACGTCGCCGACGACGCGCGCGCACTTCTTGTAGGCGGCGGCCGGGTCGAGGCCGAGTTCGCGCATGGCGAAGATCAGCCGCCGGTGCACCGGCTTGAGCCCGTCGCGCACGTCGGGCAGCGAGCGCGACATGATCGTCGACAGGGCGTAGGCGAGGTAGCGCTCGCCGAGCGCGTCGGTGAAGTTGACGGGCCGGATCTCGCCGGCGTCGGCGTCGCTCATGGGGACCCTTCGGGTTCCGGTGTCTGTGCCCCGGGACCGTCGGGGTCCGGGGTGTCGGCCGTTTCCGCGCGGTGCACGCGCCGGGCGTACATGTCGGCGAGGCGCAGGCGCGCCTGCGGCAGGTCGCGATCGGCGGGCGCGAAGACGTGCCGGCGCAGGAAATAGCCCGTGAGGTCGAGCCCCGCAATCACGTCTTCGTCGGCGAGGTCGCCGCCGCCGACCAGGAAGCCGGGCAGCGGCAGCAGCTTCGTCGCATAGGGTTCGCCCGCTTCGCGCGACACGGCGCGGCCGGAGCGCGGCGACACCCAGGCGAGGTCTTCGGTCGTACCCGTCACGGCGCAGGCGTCGAGCCCCAGGCCGTAGCCCAACTCGGCCAGCAGTTCGATCTCCCAGCGCACATAGGCGGCCGGCCAGACCTCGGAATCGAGGCAGGCGAGGAAGGCCGCCATGCCGTGATAGAGCGGCGGGTGCGGCTCGCGCTCGGGCAGGGCGGACTCGGCGACCGCGCAGGCGGCGCCGATGCCGGCGAGGCGGAAGGCGTCGTCGAGCCAGCCGGCGGCATGGCCGTGCACGGCCTCGCAGGTCAGGTTGCCGAGCTGGTCGGCGAGCCGCGCCCGCCACACCGCCGCGACCTCCGTCCCCGGCTGGTAGGTGCCGCGCTGCCGGCTGGAGGAGCCGCCACGCGCCAGTCCCGCATGGCGCCCGCGCGTCGCGGTGAGCAGCTGCACGATCGCCGACCCCTCGCCGTGATGGCGGGCGGACAGGACGATCGCTGCGTCGGTCCATTCGATCATGGGGCGTGGAGCAAGTTCATGGTTGTCCGATCACGCTTGATGTCGGGACAATGCTGTCATGCGTGTCTTCCATCCAAGATTTGATGCGAACTACGCGTGCTATCGAGCCTGTGGGGTGGATTGCCTTTGGGAAGTGTAGTTCTAGGCGCTATATAAGAGGCCGTGTAGCCGATGGCTGTCTATAAGACGAAGGAGTTTTCCCGGTTCGCACGAAAGGCCCGCTTGCGGGACAATTCCCTGACGGCGGCGGCAGAGGCGGTCGCTGCCGGCCGATGGGATGCAGACCTGGGCGGGGTGTGTTCAAGCAGCGCATCGCGCGTGAAGGCGGCGGCAAATCTGGCGGGTTTCGTACCATCGTTCTGTTCAGGATCGGCGGGCACAGCTTCTTCGTGCAAGGATTTGCGAAGAGCGACAAGGCGAACGTCACGGGCACGGAATTGAAGGCGCTGAAGGCACTCGCCGGGGTGCTGCTCGGACTCGACGCCGAAGGGCTGAAGCTGGCGAAGGCGGCCGGTGAAATCATGGAGATCGAAGGCGATGGCAAAGAGGACCAGCCGACCCGAGGGCGGCATCCTCGGCACGGTCCACAGGACGGCAGTCGGTCTGCACGGCGCCGGGGTGATCGACAAGGAGACGATGCGCGCGTTCGACGCCCTGTGCCTGACCCCGGTGGCGCCGATGGCGCCGGAGGAGATCAGGGCCCTTCGCGAACGGGAACAGGTGTCGCAACCCGTGTTCGCGCTCTACCTGAACGTTCGCAAGGATGCCGTCAGCAAGTGGGAACGCGGCGAGAAGCGTCCCAACGGTCCGTCGCTCAAGCTGCTGAGCCTGGTGAAGGCGAAAGGGCTGCGGGCTATCGCCTGACGTGCGGGGGGGGCATGCGCTATGCCATAGAACTCACGCCGGACGACAACGGAACGGTCATGGCAACCTGTCGCGACCTTCCCGAGGTGACGAGCTTCGGCGAGGACGAGGACATTGCCCGGATGCGGGCGGTCGACGCGGTCGAACCGCGCTGCAGGGCCGGATATCCAACCGTGCCGAGATCCCGCTGCCGGTTGCCGAGGGGCCCGACTTCGTGGCCCTGCCGGCGCTCGCCCCGTAAAGGTGGCGCTCTACCGCACGATGCTCCAGCGGGGGATGCGAAAGGCCGACCTGGCCCGCCTGACGGGCGCGAAGCCGATGCAGGTGGACCGCCTGCTCGATCTGTCGCACGCCTCCAGGCTCGCTCAGATCGAGGCGGCGCTGCGGGCGCTCGGCAAGGAGATCCCGATCGAAGTACGGGACGCGTAGGCCGGGTCGCCTGGGCTCCGTGCTTCGAGCCGTCGCCTGCGGCGGCTCCTCAGCATGATGACCTACTTCTGGGCCGCTGGTCATGGCGATACCCATCCCGAGGAGCCCGCGTCAGCGGGCGTCTCGAAAGACGGCCGCCGCTTCCTCAGACCTTGTGGTCGAGCCCCATCGCGCGGTAGCGCTCCGGGTCTTCGGTCCATTGTTCGCGGACCTTGACGTGCAGGAAGAGGTGGACCTTGCGTTCCAGCAGTTCCTGGAGCTCGGTGCGGGCGGCTTCGCCGATGGCGCGGATCTGGCGGCCGCCCTTGCCGAGGATGATGGCGCGCTGGCCCTCGCGCTGGACGAAGACGACCTGGCCGATGCGCACGTCGCCATTGTCGAACTCCTCCCAGGTCTCGGTCTCCACCGTGGCGGCGTAGGGCAACTCCTGGTGCAGCTGCAGGAACAGCTTCTCGCGCGTGATCTCGGCGGCGAGCTGGCGCATCGGCACGTCGGACAGCTGGTCCTCGGGAAACAGCCAAGGACCGTCCGGCAGGCGCTTGGCGAGATGGTCGAGCAGGTCCGAGACGCCGTCGCCGGTGAGCGCCGAGATCATGAAGATGTCGGTGACGACCCCCGTCTCGTTCAGCTTGGCGGCCAGTTCCAGCAGGTTGGATCGGCGGACCAGGTCCACCTTGTTGAGCGCGACCACCACCTTGCGGCCGCCGTCGTGCAGGTTGGCCAGGATGCGGTCGGCGTCCGCGTCGATGCCACGCTCGGCGTCGATCAGCAGCAGGACGAGGTCGGCGTCGCCGGCACCTTCCCAGGCGGCGTGCACCATCGCGCGGTCGAGCCGGCGGCGCGGCTGGAAGATGCCCGGGGTGTCGACGAAGACGACCTGGGCGTCGCCCTCGATCCGGATGCCGAGGACGCGGCTGCGCGTCGTCTGCACCTTGGGGCTGACGATCGACAGCTTGGTGCCGGCGAGCAGGTTGAGCAGCGTCGACTTCCCGGCGTTCGGCGCGCCGATGATGGCGACGTAACCGCAGCGTGTCTGGGCGCTACGATCGGCTTCGGTCTCGGTCATTACCCTCCAGGTGGTGCAGCAGGGCCGCAGCGGCGGCCTGCTCGGCGGCTCGTTTCGACATGCCCTCGCCGCTCGCGGGCGGCGCGCCGGACAGGCGCACCTCCACGGTGAAGCACGGTGCGTGCGGCGGACCCTCGCGCACGGTGACCGCATAGGCGGGCAGCGGCAGCCGCCGCGCCTGCGCCCATTCCTGCAGCGCCGTCTTGGCGTCGCGCGGCGGACGCGGCGTGGCGTCGACCAGCGCGGTCCAGGCGGCGTGGATGAACCGGCGCGGCGCCTCGATGCCGCCGTCGAGATATAGGGCGCCGATCAGCGCTTCGCATCCGTCGGCGAGTGCGGTGTCCAACCCCTGGTCGCGGCGGCCGGCGGGGACGGCCGCCACCTCGATGAAGCGATGCAGGCCGATGTCCTGCGCCACCTTCAGCAGCGCCTCGCGCCGCACCAGGCCGACGAGGCGGCGCGACAGCTCGCCTTCGTTCTCGGTGGGGAATCGTTCGAAGAGCAGTTCGGCCACGATCAGCGCCAGGACCCGGTCGCCGAGGAATTCCAGCCGCTCGTAGCCGGCCGGACCGCCGTTGCCGCCGCCGCCGATGCTGCTGGGGTGGGCGATGGCCGAGCGCAGCAGCGACGGATCGCGGAAACTGTGCCGGAGGATGGCCTCCAGCTCGGCGAGGGCGGGCGGCTCGCTCAAGGCCCTACGCCGGTGAAGATCCGGTTCCAGCGGATCGCCCACGGCCAGTTCCAGACCTGCCAGATGCTGGAGCTGCCATCGACCGAGAAGAACAGGAACTCGGCGCGGCCGATCAGGTTCTCGACCGGAATGAAGCCGACCGAGGCGCGGCTGTCGAGGGAGTTGTCGCGGTTGTCGCCCATGGCGAAATAGTGCCGCGGCGGCACCTTGAAGACGCGGGTGTTGTCGAACTGGCCGTCGTCGCCGCTGGATTCGAAGATCAGATGCTGACGTCCGTTCGGCAGCGTCTCGACATATTGCGGCACGCGCACCATCCGGCCGAAGCCGTCGTCGACCTGCGCCGGATCGATCGGCGTGCGCTCGACGAGGGTGCCGTTGATGTAGAGCCGTCCGCCGCGCATCTGGATCTCGTCGCCGGGCAGGCCGATGATGCGCTTGATGTAGTCGGTCTTGCCGTCCGTCGGCAGCTTGAAGACGGCGACGTCGCCGCGCTCGGGCTCGCTGAAGAGGACGCGGCCCGGGATGAGCGGCAGCGACAGCGGCAGCGAGTGCCGGCTGTAGCCGTAGGAGAATTTCGAGACGAAGAGATAGTCGCCGACCAGCAGGGTGGGCAGCATCGAGCCGGACGGAATGTTGAACGGCTCATAGGCGAATGTGCGGACGAACAGCGCGATCAGGACCGCGTACACGATGGTGCGCACATTCTCCCAGAAACCGCTCTTCTCCCCCGCTTCCTTCACCCGCGCGCCCTCATAAGCCATTGAAAATCCGCCCTATTGCGAGCGGGCCGGGGCGACCTTGCGGCGGCCTCCGCCCCCTGTCAAGCGTCCGCGGTTCGCGGCACGGCCGAGATGATGACGATCGCCTGCGCCAGCGGCGGTTCGTCGGTCAGGCTGACGTCGATCTGCAGCGTCATGCCCGGCGGCGTGAGCGCGGCGAGCCGCTCGGCCGCGCCGCCGGTGAGCGCCATGCTGGGCTTGCCGCCGCGCAGGTTCACCACCCCCATGTCGCGCATGAACACGCCGCGCCGGAAGCCGGTGCCGAGGGCCTTGGAGCAGGCCTCCTTGGCGGCGAAGCGCTTGGCGTAGCTGGCCGCACGGTCGGCACGGCGCTCCGAGCGCGCCTGCTCGATTTCGGTGAAGCAGCGGTCGATGAAGCGCGCACCGAAGCGATCGAGGGTCTTCTGGATGCGGCGGATGTCGGTGAGGTCGCTGCCGATGCCGATGATCATGCCGCCGACCCGGCGGCGACCGCTTCGTCCATGGCGGCCCGCATCCGGCGAATGGCGGCGTCGAGGCCGACGAAGATCGCCTCGCCGATCAGGAAATGTCCGATGTTCAGCTCCACGACGTTCGGGATGGCGGCGATCGGCGCCACCGTGTCGTAATCCAGCCCGTGGCCGGCATGGCATTCGAGGCCGAGTTCGGCGCAGCGCGCCGCGGCCGCGCGGATGCGCCGCAGATGGTGCGCGCGCGCCTCGCCGTCCGCCTCGCAATAGGCGCCGGTGTGCAATTCGACGACGGGCGCGCCCAGGGACACCGCCGCCTCGAGCTGGGCCGGGTCCGCCTCGACGAAGAGCGAAACGCGGCAGCCGGCGTCGCGCAGGCGCGCCACCATCGGCTTCAGCTGATCGTGCTGGCGCACGGCGTCGAGGCCGCCCTCGGTCGTCACTTCCTCGCGCCGCTCCGGCACGATGCAGCAGGCGTGCGGGCGGTGGCGGAGGGCGATCGCGACCATCTCCTCCGTCGCCGCCATCTCGAAGTTCAGCGGCAGCGGGATCTTCGTCGCCAGACGCTCGATGTCGGCGTCGCGGATGTGGCGCCGGTCCTCGCGCAGATGCGCGGTGATGCCGTCGGCACCGGCCTCGGCGGCCAGCAGCGCGGCGCGCAGCGGGTCGGGCAGACTGCCGCCGCGGGCGTTCCGTACCGTCGCCACATGATCGATGTTCACGCCCAGGCGCAGTTGCCGCATGGCGTCCTCAGCCCCCTTGGCCTCAGCCTTTCGCACCCGCGCTCAATGCGGCAGACCGACGGGCCCGGCCGCTCTGCAGGCGTACCTCGCGGGTCCGCTTGTAGGCGCCGATGACGGGGAAAAGCAACAGAAAGAACGCCAGCCATACCGCGACGCCGATCAGGCTGCCGCCGACCATCATGGGCTCCAGGATCGGCCCCGCGGCGTGCGCGACGCCGCCCAGGTCCAGGTTCCACAACGCGTCGCAGGCCCGCTGGAAGCGGCTGACGAAGTCGATCCGCTCGCCCTCGACGCCGCCACCGAAGCCCAGCCAGCGGCCGGCCTCGTAGGTGACCAGCCAGATGAAGGGAAAGGTCCAGGGGTTGCCGACGATGGTGCCCACGGCGGAGGCGATGACGCTGGCGCGCATGCAGAGCGCCAACAGGCCCGCGGCGACGAAGTGGAGCCCGACCAGCGGGGTGAACGAGACGGCGGCGCCGCAGGCGAAACCGGCAGCCAGGCTGTAGGGCGACGCCTTGGTGCGCGCCAGCCGGTGGATCATGTACTGGCCGCTGCGGCGTATGCCGCCGACCGGCCACAGCCACTGCCGGAACCTCGCCTTCCCGCCACGCTTGCTCCGGCGTCCGAACATTCGATCCCTGCCTCAGCCTCTCGCCCGTTCGACGGACGAGATCGAAGGATGCGTGCGAAGCGCCGCGATGATGTTCGTCAGGTGCTTCACGTCGCCGACTTCGATGTCCACGAGCATCTCGAAGAAGTCTCGACTCCTATTCGTAAATTTCAGGTTCGTGATGTTGCCGTGGTTCTGCGCGATCATGGTCGACAGCGATCCCAGGTTGCCCGGCGCGTTCGCGACGATCAGGTGGACGCGCCCGGTGAGCGCGCCGTCGGCATCGGCCGCCCGCTCGTCCCAGTCGACTTCCAGCCAACGCTCCGGCGTATGGGCGAAGCTGACCAGGGTCTCGCATTCGGCCGTGTGAACGGTAACACCCTTGCCCGTCGTAACGATCCCGACGATTCGGTCACCCGGCAGCGGATGGCAGCAGCGGGCGAAGTGCAGCGCCATGCCCGGGATGAGGCCGCGCAGCAGGATCGGCTGCTCCTTGCCGCGGCGCTCGCTGCGCGCGCGGGAGATCGGCACGATCTTGTCGTTCGCCGGCTGCGGGGCCGGCGCCGGCTGGATCGCCTGCATCACGTCGCGCCCGGTGTGCGTCCCCTCGCCGAGGGCGGCGTAGAGATCCTCCACCGTCTTGACGCCGAGCGCCTTCAGCGCCGGCTCCAGGGTGCGTTCGCTGGGCTCCAGGCCTTCGGCGCGCAGGGTGCGCTGCAGAATGGCACGGCCCAGGTCGATATACTGGCCGCGCTGCTGCTGGCGGACGATGCGGCGGATCCGCGCCTTGGCCTTGCCGGAGACGACGAAACGCTCCCACTCCGGCGAGGGGCTCTTGGCGCGCGAGGTGATGATCTCGACCTGGTCGCCGTTGCGCAGCTGGCTGCGCAGCGGCACGAGGCGGCCGTTGATCTTGGCGCTGGCGCAGTGGTCGCCGATCTCGGAATGGACGGCGTAGGCGAAGTCCACCGGCGTCGCCGCCTGGGGCAGGGCGATCAGGTCGCCCTTCGGCGTAAAGCAGAAGACCTGATCCTGGAACATCTCGAGCTTGGTGTGCTCGAGGAAGTCCTCCGGCCCGGCGGCGTGTTCCAGGATGTCGAGGAAGTCGCGCAGCCAGCGATACTGCCGGCCGTCGGTGCGCGGATCGCCGCCCTGCTTGTAGCGCCAGTGCGCCGCGACGCCGATCTCGGCGACCTCGTGCATCTCGCGCGTGCGGATCTGGATCTCGATGCGCTGGCTCTCGGGGCCGATGACGCCGGTGTGCAGCGAGCGGTAGCCGTTCGGCTTGGGCGTCGAGATGTAGTCCTTGAAGCGGCCGGGAACGACGCGGTAGGCGGCGTGGATGATGCCGAGCGCGGTGTAGCAGTGCTCGATCGTGTCGACGATGACCCGAAAGGCCATGATGTCGGCGAGCTGCTCGAACGCGACGTCCTTGCGCTGCATCTTCTGCCAGATCGAGCGCGGCCGCTTCTCGCGGCCGGAGACCGTGGCGTTCAGGCCGGCGTCGCGCATCGTCTGCGACAGCTCGTCGATGATCCGCCCGACGACGTCCTGTCCTTCGCGCCGCAGGAACTCCAGGCGCTTGGTGATGGACTCGCGCGCCTCGGCGTTGATCTCGGCGAAGGCGAGATCTTCGAGCTCGTCCTTCCACTCCTGCATGCCGATGCGCTCGGCGAGCGGGGCGTAGATTTCCATCGTTTCGATGGCGGTGCGCCGCCGCCGCGCCGGGTTCGCGACGTAGCAGAGGGTGCGCATGTTGTGCAGGCGGTCGGCCAGCTTCACCAGGAGCACGCGGATGTCCTCGGACATCGCGACGACCAGCTTCTGGAAGTTCTCGGCCTGCTTGGTGTGGTCGGACTGCAGTTCCAGCCGCGACAGCTTGGTGACGCCGTCGACGAGGCGGGCGATCTCGGCGCCGAACATCTTCTCGATGTCGGCGAGGGTGGCGTCGGTGTCCTCCACGACGTCGTGCAGCAGGGCAGTGACGATCGACGCCGTGTCGAGCCGCATCTGGGTCAGCAGGCCCGCCACCTCGAGCGGGTGCGAGAAGTAGAGTGCCCCGGACTCGCGGCGCTGCGAGCCGTGCATCTTCATCGCGTAGACGTAGGCGCGATTCAGGAGATCCTCGTCCGCCTGAGGATCGTAGGCCCTGACCTTCTCGACAAGCTCGTACTGGCGGATCATGCGGGTCTTGGAGGACTCACCGTTGCCGGAGGCTGCCCCTGGAGAGGGGAGGCGGGCTCAGTCTTCCTCCCGGCGCTGAAAGTCGCCGACTTCGGCCGCCAGTTCGCGGGCGAGGGATTCGAGGTCGCTGTCTTCGCCCTCGGCCTCGTCGCCGGCCTCGTCCGACATCGGCTGCATCGCCAGTTCCGGCGTGAAGCTCTCCAGTTCGAAGCTCTCGGCCTCGACGTCCTCGAGGGTCTCTGCCTCGACGTGCTTCTGCTGACCCTTGATCAGGGACTCGTGCAGGACGTCCAGCTCGACCGTCTTCTCGGCGATCTCGCGCAGGGCGACGACGGGGTTCTTGTCGCGGTCGCGATCGACCGTCAGCTCCGCACCGGACGACACGTCGCGCGCCCGCTGGGCCGCCAGCATGACCAGCTCAAACCTGTTGGGGACTCTGAGGACGCAGTCCTCGACGGTGACGCGCGCCATGGCAAACTCATCGATTCCGGAAAGATGGGCGAAATATAAGAGCCGCGGCCGGCGCCCGCAACGAATCGCGGGGCCGGCGAAGACTTTCCGCCGGCCCCGCCGCTATTGTTGCACCCGCGCCGCGGTGCGGCGCCCGGTGTCCCGCGGTGCCGGGATCAGGCCGCCCGGACCGTGGCCAGGAAATCGTGGACCTCGCCGCGCAGCTGCTCGGCCTGCTGCGCCAGTTCGCCGGCCGCGCCGAGCACCTGTGTCGCCGCGGTGCCGACCTCGGATGCGGCCTGGGTCACGCCGGCGATGTTCTGCGACACCTCCTCGGTTCCCTGGGCCGCCTGGGCGACGTTGCCGGAGATCTCGCCGGTGGCGGCCCCCTGCTGCTCGACGGCCGCGGCGATGGTGGTCGCGGTCTCGTTGATGCCCTTGATGGTCCGGCCGATGCCCCGGATGGCGGTGACGGCCTGGCCGGTGGCGGCCTGCATCTCGTCGATCTGGCTGCGGATCTCCTCCGTCGCCTTGGCGGTCTGGTTGGCCAGGCTCTTCACCTCGGAGGCGACGACCGCGAACCCCTTGCCGGCGTCGCCGGCGCGCGCCGCCTCGATGGTCGCGTTGAGCGCCAGGAGGTTGGTCTGGGCGGCGATCGAGCTGATCAGCTCCACCACGTCGCCGATCTTCGCGGCGGCCTTGGCGAGGAAGTCGACGCTGGCGTCGGTGCGCTCGGCCTCGATCACGGCCTCGGTGGCACTCTGCGCCGACTGGGAGACCTGACGGCCGATCTCCAGGATCGAGGAGTTCAGCTCCTCGGTGGCGGCGGCGACGGTCTGGACGTTCGCCGTGGCCTGGCCCGAGGCGGCGGCGACCGTGGTCGCCTGGCGGCTCGTCTCCTCGGCGGTCGCGGACATCGACTGGGCGGCGTTCTGCATCTCCGTCGCCGCCGAGGCGACGGCACCGACGATGCCGCCGACCGACCGTTCGAAGCTGTCGGCGAGCCGCAGCATGGCGGCGCGGCGGTCCTCCTCGGCCTTGAGCTTCAGCGCTTCCTGCTCGTCGCGCAGGCGGTCGGCCTCGATCATCTTCTCCTTGAAGACGGCGACGGCCTTGGCCATCGTCCCGATCTCGTCGGCGCGCGTCAGGCCGGGGATCTCGGTCGTCTTGTCGCCATCGGCGAGGCGGGTCATGGCGCCGGTCATGCCGGTCACCGGCCGCGTGATGCTGCGCGCGATCAGGTAGGCGAACAGCAGGCCGATCAGGATCGCCGCTGCCGACGCCGTCAGGTTCACTGTTCCGGCGCTAGCGATCTCGCCCTCCGCCTTCGCGCGGATGTCGCCGAGCGCATTGCGCTGCGCCTCGACCGCCGCCGCCGACTGCGTCGCGAAGGCGTTCGCCTGCTGCGTCATGACGAGGTTCAGGAGTTCGTCCATCGCCGTCGTGGCGTCGACGACCGCGGAGAAGGCGGCGAGGTATTTCGGCCCCAACTCGTGCGCGTCCTTCGCCAGGTCGATCCGGTCCTGGTCGTACAGGCGGCCGAGCAGGGCGGTGACGCTGGCGTCGAAGAGCGCGAACTGCGCCCGCGCGGCGGCCACGGTCTCGGCGCTCGGAGCGCCGATGAAGCGCAGCGCTTCGAGGCGGCCGAGAAGCAGCGCCTGCTGCGCGGCGCCGGCATAGGCGGCATCTTCCATGTCGCCGGTGGCCATGGCCGCATCGACGATCTGGTTCAGGTCGCGCGCGATCGCAGTGCCCATCGGGTTCATCTGGTCCCGGACCAGCGCGTCGCGCTGTTCGCGCAGCGACACCAGCCGGTCGAAGGTGGCGGTGTAGCCGGCGAGCAGGCCAGAGAGTTCCTCGACCTGCGCCCGGCGTTCCGGATCGATCGTCAGCCCGGCTGCCGTTTCGAGATCGGCCGCGATTTCCGCGGCGACGGCGCGCACGCGCTCCGCATCTTCCAGCTTGCCGCCGGTTGCGAAGGCGAGGGCGTTCTCGCGCATGCCGGTGACGCCGCGCTCGATGGCCTGGATGCGGAGCGTGTTGTCCGTGATCTGCGCATACTCCTGGAACCCGTGCCGGGACGCGGAGAGGCCCTCATACCCGACGAAGGCGACGCCGGTGAGGATGACGAGGACGCTGCCGAAGCCGGCGTAGATGCGGTGACCCACTCGGAGGCGGGAGGGCAAGGTCAGAACGCTCAATTTCGATCTCCTGCCTGGGCGCGCGCGTCCGCGCGTCTTTTCTGGTGCAAGTCCTCCGACATCCGTTGCCGAAGACGAGCATGTTGAATGCACGGACAACGTCCGCTCACCCCGTGTTTAGCGGTGCAGGGTAACGAATGACTTAAAACGCGACTTGCGCGACGGCCGCGGGTCTACGGTGCCGGCAGCGGCTCCGCCCGCTGTTCGGCCGGCAGGGCCGCCAGCAAGGCGGCGGTTCCGGCGCCGCTGACGGGGTGGCGCCACGGCACGCCGAGCCGCGCCGTCAGGTCGGCGAGCGGGCGGACGACGAAGGCCCGTTCGGCGAGGCGCGGATGCGGCAGGGTCAGGTGCGGCTCGTCGATCACGAGGTCGTCGTAGGCGAGCAGGTCGAGATCGATGCCGCGGGCGGCGTCGCGCCGTGTGCGCACGCGGCCGAAGGCGGCCTCGACGCCGTGCATGAGCGCCAGAAGCCGGCGCGGGCCGAGGTCGGTGGCGAGGGCGGCGACGGCGTTGACATAGTCCGGCTGGTCCGAGGCCGGCACCGGCGCGGTGCGGTACCAGGGCGACACGGCCACGACCGCGACACCCGCGGCTTGCAGCCGCTCCAGCGCGGCTTCCAGCGTTTCGCGCGGGCCGGCATGGCCTGGCGTCGGCAGATTGGCGCCCAATCCGATCAGAATCATCGTCCGTCCCGTCCCGCCGTTGGCTTGCCGCAGTGCCCCCCCGACATTACCTTGTCGCGAAGGATTCGGTGTTTTCCAAGGTTATCGCGAGGCCGAGCCGACGCCGGTTCTCTCCCCTCATATTCACAGGTACATCCATGGTTTCATATCCGGACGAGCGGATCGCTTTGTTCATTGACGGCGCCAACCTCTATTCCGCGGCGCGCAGCCTCGGTTTCGACATCGATTACAAGAGACTTCTCGATCATTTCGCCCAGCGCGGTCGCATGGTGCGCGCCTTCTATTATACGGCACTGGTCGAGGATCAGGAATATTCGCCGATCCGGCCGCTCGTCGACTGGCTCGACTATAACGGCTTCACCCTGGTGACGAAGCCGACCAAGGAGTTCACCGACGCCAGCGGGCGGCGCAAGATCAAGGGCAACATGGACATCGAACTGGCGGTCGACGCCATGGAGATGTCCGAACACCTGGATCACATCTACCTCTTTTCCGGCGACGGCGACTTCCGCCGGCTGGCCGAGGCGCTGCAGCGCCGCGGCGTGCGTGTGTCGGTGGTCAGCACGATCCGCACCCAGCCGCCGATGATCGCCGACGAACTGCGCCGGCAGGCGGACCATTTCATCGAGCTGCAGACGCTGGCGCCGCTCATCTACCGCGACCATCCGAACCGCGACCGCAACGCGCCGCAGGGCGGGCGGGACGCGGGCGACACGGACTATGCCGAAGTCGACTGAAATAGCGGGGTAGGCCGCGAAGTAACCGCCTGGAAAGGATAGTGCGCGATCCTGCCGTTTCCTACAACGCGGCGGATCGCGAGCCGGGCAGGCGATGACTACAGCAGCGGGTGGCAGGGGCGAGGATTCGGGCGCTCCGGCGACCGTCACATTCGAACACCCGTTCTTCGCCGCCGTCGGCGACGGGCAGTTCCGCATGTCGGATCACACCCAGGCGCCGGCGCTGATGGTGAAGTTCGGCGACGGGGATGCGGCGCTGTCCTTCGCCGGCATCCGGCGCGAACTGCGGCTAGCCGACGGGTCGGCGGACGCCGCGATGCTCGACACGATCGCCGCGGCGCTGCAGTTCGTATCGCTGCTGAGGATCGGCGACCCGCTGCCGGCCGAGATCCTGAGCGGCGAGGCGTCGTGGGAGATCGAGCCGCGGCACCGCGAACTGGCGCTCGCGCGCCTGACCATGCAGCTGGTGACCTGGTCGTCGGGGGACGAGACGGCGATCACCGACGCGGAGGCGCTGAGCCAGGTGGCGGACGACCCGGCGACCCGCGCCAAGGCGGAGCGGGCGGCACTCGACGTCGCCGAGCGGCTGTCGATGGCCGACCAGGACGTCAAGACGACCCTGCGGGAGCTGGCCGAGGAACTGGCCTATATCGAGGCGCTGCGCGAGAAGTTCGCCGGCATTCTCGCGATGCAGGCGAAGATCGATGTGCTGAAGCGGAAGTTCAGCAACGAGCGCAGCGTCCTGGAGATCGCCGTCGCCGTGCGGCGGCTGATGACCATCGCCGTGAAGCGGCTGAGCAACCTGTTCGAGCAGATCGACGCGCAGACGGGCGAGATCGTCGGCATGCTGAAGAATCCGAAGGCGCAGATCGAGTATATCCGCGGCAAGCGCGACGAACTCTACTGCCGCATGGTCGCGTGGCGCGAGATCCTGGCGCGCTGGGACAAGTGCGACGGCCGGCCGAGCGAGGGCAATGTGGGGCTGCTGCGGGAAACCTATCGCTTCCTCGCGCCGCGCTTCATGCCGACCCAGCAATGGGTGCTGACCAGTCAGCTTCTGCAGCGCGGACCGCAGAACGGCGGCCGGCGCGAGATTCCGAATTCCGTCAGTTGGTAGCGCCGGCCCGTTGGTAGCGCCGACGTTGCGGATTATATCCAGCTTCGGCCCGCCGGACCCGACGCACGGGCGGCGCGCATTTTTGTGGGTTCCACGGCCATGGACGCGATCCTCGACGCACTGACCGATGCTGTGCTGAAGGGGGACGACGCGGAGATCGCCGACTTCTTCGCCAGACACGGCGCCGATCCCTGCACGGTCGCATGGTCGCCCGAGGCCGGGACGGTCGGCGAGCAGGAACTGCAGTTCCTGCTGCAGTTCTGGCATGCGCACCGGCACGAGGACGGGCTGCTGCCGCGCTCCGTCATCGATCCGCTCCGTTTGCGCCCGGCGCTGGGCTTCATCATGCTGCTGGACGTGATCGACGATGGGGCCGACTTCCGCTACAGCCTCTACGGCAGCCTGATCGCCGAGCGCACCGGCTTCGACTGGACTGGACGCCGGCTGTCCGACATGATCGCCCGGTCGTTCACCGGCATCTTCTACGCGGCCGTGTACCGGGCCGTGATGCGGCGGCGCTTGCCGATCTATACGAAGAGCTGGTCGCCCGGCCACGTCGCCGCGACGGGCTGGAGCCGGCTGATCCTGCCCGTCGGCCCGCGTGGGGACGTCGGGGCGGCCCCCGTGGACCGATTCCTCGTCGGCAACGTCCCCGGCGCCTGGCGGCCGCCCGGAACCGCGGCGTGAGCGTGGAACGGCCCGCGTGAGCGTGGAACCGGATGGTCGGCGCGGCCGTTTGCCCGCTACAGACTTACCGGGGAGCGCATGATGCCGACCACCACCCATACCACCAGCGACATCGCCGACAAGGCCGCGGCGGGCGCCGAGAAGACCAGCGACGACCTGCGCGAGCAGATGCGCGAACTGCGCCGCGAGACCGAGCAGCGCCTCGACCGCATGGCGCATCAGGTGCGCAGCTACGGTTCCGGGGTGGCGCGCGACACGCAGAGCCAGATTCGCGAGCATCCGTTGAGCAGCGTCGGCGGCGCCTTCGCGGTCGGCATGGTGGTCGGCTGCCTGCTCGCCAGCCTGGGCGGGATGGCGACGCGCCGCTGAGGCTTCGGCGGCACCTACGAAAAGAGCCCGCCGTCGCCGGCGGGCTCGAGGCTCGGGGGCTCCGGCAGCGATGCCGGAGCCCTTTCGCGTGGGATCAGTATTCCCACTTGTCCATGATCGGGATCAGGCCGGCCTCGGTCAGGGCTGCGGCACGCGTCGCCATCCAGCCTTCGTTGAAGGCCGCGTCGTCCTTGTCCTTCGACTTTTCGACATAGGCCTTCCAGGCTTTGCCCAGGACGTCCTGCCGCTTCATGTTGCGGTCGTGGACCTCCTGGTATTCCGGCTTCCAGATGCCGGCCTCCTTGTAGTAGCGCAGGGCGCCCTCGTGGTAGGGCAGGAAGACCTCGCCGAAGACCTGCCGCTTCACGTCCCAGCCGTTGGCGCCGGGCGAGGCGTCCTTGTACTCGTCGAAATACTCGATCATCGCCTTGGTCATGTTGTAGGCGAGATCCTCCGGCTGGTTCGAGGTGGTCACCAGGATCGGATAGGCGGTGTTCGCCATCTCCTGGCCTTCCTTCGGGATCGCCGCACCCAGGGTCGCCTTGTGCTTGAAGAACCAGGGCACGACCTTGTTCAGCCGCTTCCAGCCCTCGACGTCGTCGTGCGGCACCGGCGGGAAGTAGAGGCCGCGCGGGCTCGCCTCGACCTTCAGGAAGGGCGGCGAGTTGGTGGCGCCGTTGAGGGCGTCGAGCTGGCCCTCGATCATCGCGTTGACCGACGCGCCGTAGCCGCCGACCTCCACCTTGATGACGTCGTCCCAGGTGTAGCCGCCGAAGGCGAGGTAGGATTCGACCGCCTTGTTCAGCGCCGGCGCGCCCTTCACCCAGGCGACCCGCTTGCCCTTCAGGTCGTAGAGCGTCTTGATGTTGGCGTCCTTGGCCGTCGCGAGGCTGGTCGACGCCGCGTCGGACACGTTCAGGATCACCAGCCGGACGTTCATCGGCCCCCAGTCGCGGTAGCCGAACGTGTACATCGCCTCCTGGGCGTACACGCTGTCCGAGCCCGTCGCCGAGAACTGGACCTTGCCCTCGCGCAGCGGGGCCATGCGCGACACGTCGTTCTTGCCCGGCAGCACGCGCAGGTTCGAGCCGACCTTGTTCTTGATGACGCTGCCGACGCCGACGGCCTGGTTGTAGCCGGTGGTGCCGACGTCGTAGGCGGTCCAGGCGATGGTGGGCGGCAGCTTCACGTCCGCTGCGTGGGCGGATCCCGCCGTGAAGGCGGCGAGCGAGACCAGGGCCGCGAGGCCCCCTCTGGGCATGTACATACGTCCTCCCGTCTTGTTTTGAGACGCGCTGGCACGAAACCCGCGCGTCCATTAGTACTGGCGCATCGCACGCTCTTGGCGTCTTCGCGCCATACGGACCGAGCCTAGGGGACCAGCCGAGTTGTCGTCAACTTCAGCGGATCGGCGCGTCGGCGCCGGCCTGGCGACGTTCGCCATGTGCGCCGCCCAGGTCCTGGGCATGCTGGCCTTCGCGATCTACTCGGCGAACGTGCCGGGCTTCATCGCCGAATGGGGGATGAGCAACACCGAAGCGGGCTGGCTGGGCGGCGTCTTCTCCTTCGGCAACCTGCTCGGCATCCCCGTCCTGGTCACCCTGACCGACCGGTTCGACGCCCGCCGGATCTGGCTTGGCTCCATGGCGGTCATGGGCATCGCGCATCTGGGATTCTCGCTGTTCGCCGAAGGGTTGTGGAGCGCCATGCTGTTCCGCGGCCTCTCCGGCATCGGCTTCGCCGGCACCTACATCCCGGGGCTGCGCCTGCTGTCCGAGCACCTGGAGGGCAAGGCGCAGGCGCGGGCGATCACCTTCTACAGCGCGGGGACCGGCCTCGGCGGCGCGACGTCCTTCTTCATGTGCGGCATCGTCCTCCAGCGCTACGGCTGGGAGGGCGCCTATGCCGTCGGGGCAGCCGGCTGCGCCGTCGCGCTGCTGATCGTCCTGGCGGTGATGCCGGCGTCGCGGCGGTCGGCCGGCAGCCATTCCGGCCCGCTGCTGAACCTGGGGCCGGTGGTCCGCAACCGCCCGGCGCTCGCCTACGTGCTCGCCAACATGGGCCACAGCTTCGAGAACTACGGGGCGCGCGGCTGGACGGTCGCCTTCCTGGTCTTCTCGATGGGCTATCTCGGGCTGCATGGCCTGCCGTTCGGCCTGTCGGCGCCGAGCCTGATGGCGGCGATCGTCCTCGCGGGATCGTTCGGCGGCTATTTCGGCGGCACCCTGGGCGAGCGATTCGGCCGGCGGCCGATCGCGCTCGCGGTGGTTGCCGCCTCGTTGGTGGCCGCCGTGCTGGCGGGCCTGTCGCCGATGCTCTCGCCGATCTTCCCTTTCGCGGTGGTCTTCGGTCTGGTGGTGATCCACAGCGTGACCATGACCATGGACAACGGCGTGCTGAACGCCGGCGCGCTGGCCGCGGCGCAGCCGGAGCTGCGCGGCGCCACCATGGCGGTCTACGGCTTCTTCGGCTTCATCGGCGCCATGCTGGGCCCCACCGTCTTCGGGCTGGTCCTCGACCTGGTCGGCAGCGACCACGTGCTCGGCTGGGCCGCCGCCTTCGGCACGCTCGGCTTGGTCGGGCTGCTCTGCGCGTCCGGCCTGTTCTTTCTGCGCGAGGACGAGCGGCGATAGTGCCGCGTCCCGCCATCCCGTCCCAGGAGGTGTCCATGCAGCCTGCCGCCGACTCGCCTGCTGTCCGTCCGTCGCGCGACGAGGATCTTCCGCAGATCCAGGCGATCTATGCGCACCACGTCCTGCATGGCTTCGGTTCGTTCGAGGAGGTGCCGCCGGACGCGGCCGAGCTGGGCCGGCGGCGGGGCGACGTGCTGGGCCGCGGGCTGCCCTATCTGGTGGCGGAGATGGAGGGGCGGATCGTCGGCTATGCCTATGCCGGCGCCTATCGGCCGCGGCCGGCCTATCGCCACACGGTGGAGAATTCGGTCTACGTCGCGCACGGTCAGGCGGGGCGCGGCATCGGCCGGGCGCTGCTGAGCGAACTGATCCGGCTCTGCGCGGCGGCCGGCGCCCGGCAGATGATCGCGGTGATCGGCGACAGCGGCAATGTCGGCTCGATCGCGCTGCACGCCGCGCACGGCTTCGCCTATTCCGGCCTGCTGCGGGCCGTCGGCTTCAAGCACGGCCGCTGGGTCGATTCGGTCATCATGCAGCGGTCGCTCGGCCCCGGCGACTGCACGCTGCCGGACGGCACGCCGGCGCGCTGACGGTTCAGGGAACGAACAGCCAGACCATGCCGGCCATGGCGCCGAGGCTGAGCGCGGTCAGCTTCAGGCTGGTGGCGAGGCGCAGGCGCAGGCTGAAGAACAGGACGTAGCCCAGCACCGACAGCGCCAGGATGAGGCCGGCGCTGATGTCGATGAAGGCGCTCCAGACGCTGCCGGCGTTCTTGCCGCGGTGCAGGTCGTTGAGCAGGGCCATCGCCGTGGCGCGCCGGATCTCGATCTCGGCGGTGCCGGTCGTCAGGTCGACGATCAGGTCCGAGGTGCCGGTGACGCCCTCGAAGCGGAGATAGGCCTCGTCGCCGACGATCTCGCCGCTGCGGAAGGCGCCGCGCAGCGACGTCGTCCGCGCCACCGCGGCGGCGATGGCCCGCACCGGATCGGGGGCGGCCTTCGCCTGCGCCAATGCCGCCGGGGGGATGTCGACGGTCGCCACGTCCGCCGCCTTCTTGCCGCTGCCGAACCATTCGGGATGGTTCAGCGTGATGCCGGTGACGGCGAAGAACATCAGCGTCAGGAAGGCGAAGGCCGAGATGTAGGTGTGCAGCATCCGGCACTGGCGGTAGAAGGCCGCCTTGTTGAAGCGCCGCCGCGGCAGGATCGCGCCGTCCGTGCCGGCGGCGGCATCGCGCCGCCGCCGGCGCTGCCGATGGGGATGCGGATGGACCTCGACGGTCACGGCGTCTTTCCGTACCGCATGGTCAGGGCGCCGAGTTCCTCCTTCGCCGGGATCGACACCTCCGCCGGCTCGCCGCCCAGGTCGAGTTCGGCCGACTGGTAGGTGTGGCCGCCGTGCTCGCGCGCCGCCTCGACGTGGATCAGGTAGCGGCCGGGGGCGGCGCGGGCGCCGTCGTCGGTCGTGCCGTCCCAGACGGCGCTGTAGGTGCCCGGCTGGCGCGACGGCTTGGTCATCGTGTGGAGACCCTCCGTCTTACGGCCGTAGCGGCGCCACCAGACATAGTTCGAATCGAGCCAGCGCGCCTCGTCGCCGAGCAGCAGCAGCGTGCGGATCAGCTGGCGCTTCTCGTCGGTGATCCAGATCGCGACGTAGGGGGCGCGGTAGTTCTCCGCCTCGATCTTCGGGATCTGGTAGCCGACCGTCAGCGCCTCGCCCTCGGGCCAGGCGGTGGCGGCGTCGCTGCTGCGCCGCAGGGCGGCATCGCCGGCGGTCAGACCGTCCCAGCCGTCGGTCAGCCAGGTGCGCCCGTCGTCGGCGACGATCATCGCCTCGACGCCCGGCAGGCCCGCCGCGATCCGCAGGCTGCGATCGGGCGGCAGCAGGGTGAAGGCGGTGGCGAGCGCGTCGGCGTCGGCGGTGCTGCCGGCGACCACCGTGGCGGCGTGCAGCCGCGCGGCCGGACGGCCGTCGGCGGGCGACAGGATGTGGCCGCCGCGCGCCGCGCTGCCGCTGGAGGCGACCGCCCTGTCGGCGAGCGCCAGGACGGCCGCGGCGGGCGCCGTCTCGTCCATGCGGCCGGCGGATGCCACGCCGATGCGCCAGCAGCCGCCGGCCGGGCCGCTGCCCCAGCAGCGCACGTCGCCGCCGATGTCGATCATCAGCCCGGCGAGGTCCGGCGCCGCCCGGCGGGCGGCCGCGACGGCGGCGTCGACGATCCAGCCCTTCGCGACGCCGTCGAGGTCGAGCCGCAATCCGTCGGGCCGGGTGACGGTACGCGCCGCCGGATCGAGGCCGACCGCGCCAGGCATTGGCCCGTCGGCATCGACGCGGCGGGTGTCGAAGACGCCGTCGCTCGCGGCGCGCCAGCGTTCGGCCGCGGCGACCACCGCGAACAGGTCGTCCGAAACGGCGATCGCGGCGCCGTCCGCCACGCGCCGGTTCAGGGCGGAGACTTCGCTGTCGTCGCGCCAGCCGCTGAGGATACGGTCCAGGCGGGCGATCTCGGCCCGCGCTGCGGCCACCGCGACCAGTGCCGAACCCTCGCCGCCTACAGCCACCACGTCCAGCGACGTGCCGAGGACGTGGTCGTCGTGGAAGCGGTGCGACTGCGCCGCCGCTGGTGCGGCGGCCGCGGCGATTGCGGCGATACCGGCACCGGCCGACAGCGACCGGAGCCAAAGCGACTGACCCATTGTGCGACTACCCCTGGACCGCGCGGGCCCGCCCACCGGGGCCCTCCATCCGCGCCGGAGGCACTATCTTGAAAACAGTTCGCAATCGCAATATAGCTCGTCGCCGATCGATCGGCGGTCTGGCGGAAACTTTTCGGGGTAGGGCGATGAAGCGAACGGGACTGTTGACGGCGACGGCCGTGGGACTGGCGATGGCGGCGATCGGCCCCGCGGCGGACGCCCATTCGCCCTATCTCCAGCCGACCCAGTTCGCGCCGACGCGCGGCTATGTCGCCGTGCTCGCGGCCCTGACCGAAGAGGTCTATTTCGTTCCGGACTTCGCCCTGCGCGGCGAGGGCTTCTTCCTGGTCGACCCCGAGGGCCGGCGCAGCGAAATCAAGAACGTCGCCCCGATGAAGTCCTTCGTCGCCGCCGAGGCGGACCTGCCGGCGGACGGCACCTACCGCATCACCACCGGCGACCGGGCCGGCCGCAGCGCCAAGTTCGCCAAGATCGACGGCCGCTGGCTCGCGGTGCGCCAGCCGCGTCCCGGCCAGCAGCAGCGGCAGGAGGGACAGCAGCGGCAGCAGGCCGAGCGCCAGCGGGCCGGCCAGATGGAGCGCGGCGGCCCGCAGGGTGCCCCGGCGGCGGGCGGCGAGCGGCCGCGCGCCATCGACGAGGCGGACCTGCCGGCCGGCGCCGAGATCGCCGAGATGCGGGCGGTCGTGGTCGCCGAGACCTATGTGACGCGCGGCGCGCCGTCCGATGCCGCGGTGAAGCCGACGGGCAAGGGCTTCGAACTGAAGCCGCTGATCCACCCGAACGAGATCTTCCTCGACACCGGCTTCCCCTTCGAGATCCTGATGGACGGCAAGCCGGTCGAAGGCGTCGCGCTGGAGGTCTTCCGCGGTGGCAACGCCTACGAGGACAAGAAGGTCTACGGCGAGGTCACGACCGACGTGGCGGGCCGCGCGACGGTCGCCTTCGATAGGCCGGGCGTCTACGTCCTGACGACCCGCTATCCCGGCCGCCCCGCACCGGGCGAAGCCCCGCCGCCGCGCAGCTACAGCTACGCCCTGACGGTCGAGGTCACGCTCTAGGCGCATCGGCGGCGCCGGTCGTGCTAACCGTGTCCGGCGGATTCCGCTGGACGGTTGGCAGATGCGCGTTCTCGTCGTCGGCGCCTACGGGCTGATCGGCTCGCATGTCCTGGTCGCGCTGCGGCGCGGCGGGCACGACATCGTGGCGGCCGGGCGCCGGATCGAGGCGGCCCGGCGCGCCTATCCCTATGCCCGGTGGATCGCGGCGGACCTCGCGAGTATGCGACGGCCCGACGACTGGGCGCCGCTGCTGGCCGGGGTGGACGCCGTGATCAACTGCGCCGGCGTGCTGCAGGACGGACCGCGGGACGATCTGCGCGGCGTTCAGGTGGACGGCACGGTGGCGCTGTTCCAGGCCTGCGCGGCGGCCGGCGTGCGTCGCCTCGTCCATGTCTCTGCCGCCGGGGTGGGGCCGGGGGCGGGCACCGCCTTCTTCGCGACGAAGCACGAGGCCGAGACGGCGCTCGCCGCGATCGACATCGCCTGGGTGGTGCTGCGGCCCGGCCTCGTCCTGGCGCCGATGGCGTATGGCGGCACGGCCCTGCTGCGCGGGCTCGCCGGGTTTCCGTGGATCGTGCCGGCCGTCCATGCCGACAGCCTCGTCCAGACCGTGGCGGTGGACGACGTCGCCGCCGCGGTGCTGCGGGCGCTCGACCCGGCGGCACCGGCGCGCGTCGCGGTCGACGTCGTCGCGGACGAGCCTGCGCGCCTCGGCGACCTGCTGACGGCGCTGCGCGCCTGGCTGGGACTGCCGCCGGCGCCGGTGGTGCCCCTGCCGGCCTGGACTGCCCGGCTGACCGCCGGCGCCGCGGATGCGGCGGGGTGGGCCGGCTGGCGCAGCCCGATGCGCAGCACGGCGATGGCGCAGGCACGCGACGGCGTCATCGGCACGGCCGGCGCCTGCCAGCGCCTGCTGGGGGTGCGACCGAAATCCCTCGCCGAGACCCTGGAGGCCTGGCCCGCCGGCGTGCAGGAACGCTGGTTCGCGAGGCTCTATTTCGTCAAGCCGCTGGCGCTAGTCGTGCTGGCGCTGTTCTGGCTGGTGTCGGGGCTGATCGGGCTGGCGCGGATCGGCGATGCGGCCGCCGTCCTGACCGTCGCCGGGTGGAGCGGCGGGGCGGCGACCGCCGCCGTGGTCGCCGGGTCGCTCGTCGACATCGCCCTGGCGGCGCTGGTCTGCTTCCGCCGGACCGCGCCGGCCGCGCTGATCGGCATGGTGGCGGTCAGTGCCGCCTATCTCCTCGCGGCGACGGTCGTCCGGCCCGATCTGTGGCTCGATCCGATGGGGGCGCTGGTCAAGACGGTGCCGGCGGCGCTGCTGGCGCTGGCGACCCTGGCGGTCATGGACGAACGGTAGGGGCGGCGGGAATGGACGACTGGTTCCTGCCGCTGAAGGCGCTGCACATCGTCGGGGCGGCCGTGCTGCTGGGGACCGGTGCCGGCATCGCCTTCTTCATGGTGATGGCGCACCGGACCCGCGACGCGCGGATCGTGGCGCACACGGCCGGCGTCGTGGTGATCGCCGACATGCTGTTCACCGCGTCGGCCGTGGTCGTGCAGCCCCTGACCGGAGCCGCCCTGGCGCAGCGCGCCGGCTGGCCGCTGCTCGATGGCTGGGTGGCGGCCAGCCTCGGCCTCTATGCCGTGATCGGCCTGTTCTGGCTGCCGGTGGTCTGGATGCAGTGGCGCATGCGCGACCTCGCCCGCGCCGCCGCGGCGGCCGGCGAACCGCTGCCGCCCGCCTATCACGCCCTCTACCGCTGGTGGTTCGCCTTCGGCTTCCCCGCCTTCGCCGCCGTGCTGGGAATCGTCTGGCTGATGGTCGCGAAGCCGGACATTTGAGGAGACACATGCCGTCCGTTATGCGTCAGGGAGCATAAAGTCCACTTGTCGCATCCAGCGCATAAGCCGGCCCCCAGCTGCGGTGCAGCTACAGGCTGCGGCCGTGCCAGACGATGCGCCCCAGGACATGGAGGCGGGCGGCGTCCTGGGGGTGGAGGGCTTCGGCCTGGTAGTGCGGGTCGTCGCTGAGCAGCAGGACGGCGCCGTCGAAGCGGTGCTGCACGCGGCGGACGACGATGCGGTCGTCGACCGCGAAGGCGTAGAGGCCGCCCTGGCCGACGCCGGCGTCGCGCCGGTCGCACAGCGCCAGGTCGCCGGCGCGCAGGGTCGGCTCCATCTCGTCGCCGGCCACCGTGAACAGGACGATGTCGTCGGCACCGCAGCCCAGGCGCTCGGCCAGCCAGCTGGTGCGGAAGGCGACGGCGTCGGTCGCCTGCGGCCAGTCCGCCGGCGGCGCATCGGCTCCGCCGTCACCGCCGCGGTCGACGAGAGGCGGAACGGCATAGTCGGCGAGTGCCGCCGCCGCGAGGATCTCGCCGTCGAGCGACTCCGGCGGGGGCTCGTCCTCTTCGGGCGCCGTTTCCGCGGGGGGCTCGGGCCGCATCATCTCGCCCTCGCCGGACCACAGCCAGTTCAGGTCGACGCCGGCCGCCGCCGCCAGCCGTGCGACGACCACGAAGGACGGCGCACCGCGGCCGCGGGCATGCGCGGCCAGCTGGTCCGCCGGCACCTCGGCGATCTCGGCCGCCTCGGCGGGGCTGTCGAACAGGTCGAGCAGCGCCGCAAAGCGCACGCCGACATCGAGCGGCCAGCTCTGCGCGGCGGCGCCCAGCTGCAGGTAGGGCTCGGCCCGCGGGGCGTCGCCGAATCGCGATGGCGTCTTCATCCGCAGCAGGTAGGGGGCGCGCCGCCCGCTGGCTAGAGGTCGCCGGTCGGAGACCGGCCGCTGGCGAGCGCCGGCCGCTGGCGAGCGGCGGAAGCCGGCGATATCATCCGGCCCGTCGCGTACCGCAGAAGGCGCTTCTGCCGGCGCTGCGAACAGGAGAAGGACAATCTCCCGCCCGAAACGCCCCGCCGCTCCGGCCCTCAGCGAGCCGGAGAGCCCCTATGCCTGGTTCCGCCTGCTGGCCTCGCTGATGCTCAGCACCCTGGGCGGCGTCGGCATGTGGTCGATCGTCGTCGTGCTGCCGGCAGTGCAGGCCGACTTCGGCGTCGACCGGGCGGACGCCTCGCTGCCCTACACGCTGACCATGGTGGGCTTCGTCTTCGGCGGGACGCTGATGGGCTGGCTCGCCGACCGGTTCGGCATCGTGGCGCCGGTCGTCGGCGGCAGCCTCGCGCTGTCGCTGGGCTACGTCCTGGCGAGCCGGGCCGACAGCCTGCTGGAGTTCGCGCTGATCCACGGGGTGCTGATCGGCTTTCTCGGCAGCTCCGCCACCTTCGGGCCGGTCATCGCCGGCGTCTCGCTGTGGTTCGACCGGCGGCGCGGCATCGCGGTCGCCATCGGCGCCAGCGGCGCCTACATGGCGGGCACCGTCTGGCCGCTGGCGATCCAGGGCGTGACCGACGCGCTGGGCTGGCGCGACGCCTATTTCGCCATCGGGATCTTCTGCCTGGTGACGATGCTGCCGCTGGTCCTGGCGCTGCGCCGGCCGCCGCCGCTGCAGCCCGCCGTCGAGGTGTCGCCCGGCGGCTTCACCGGCGAGACGCGGCCGCTCGGCATGCGCCCCAACCTGCTGCAGGGCATGCTGATCCTGGCGGGGATCTCCTGCTGCGTCGCCATGGCGATGCCGCAGGTGCACATCGTGGCGCTGTGTGCCGACCTGGGCTACGGCGCGCAGCGCGGGGCGGAGATGCTGTCGCTGATGCTGGGCTTCGGCATCGTCAGCCGGCTGGCGTCGGGCTGGATCGCCGACCGCATCGGCCCGCTGCCGACGCTGCTGCTGGGCTCGGTGCTGCAGGCTGTGTCGCTGCTGCTCTACATGACCTCGCAGAGCGTCGGCTCGCTCTACGTCGTCTCGGCGCTGTTCGGCCTGTTCCAGGGCGGCATCGTGCTGAGCTACGCGTTGATCGTGCGCCAGTTCTTCCCGGCGGCGCAGGCCGGCACGCGCATCGGCCTCGTCCTGTCGGCGACCCTGGGCGGCATGGCGATCGGCGGCTGGATGTCGGGCGCCATCTACGACCTGACCCTGTCCTACGACGCCGCCTTCCTGAACGGCTTCTTCTGGAACCTGCTGAACATCGCCATCGCCCTGTTCCTGCTGGTCCGCGGCGGGCCGCGGCGGCGCACCGCACCGGCGATGGTCTGAGCGGTCAGTCGGCTCGACCGCTCAGTCGGCTCGACCGCTCAGTCCGCTTCCTGGGGCGAGGGGGTGCGGGGGCGTTTCCAGAAGAGCTGGGACAGCCAGGTGGCGAGGAGGACGACCAGGAAGATGCGCGCCGTGTGGTGGATGGCGACGAAGGCGACCTCGATGCCGAGCGACAGCGCGATCAGGTTCATCTCGGCGAAGCCGCCCGGCGCGTAGGCCAGCAGGATGCCGCGGAAATCGAGACCGGTCGCGGCACCCATGACCAGGGCGAACACGTAGGCCAGGACGACCAGCCCCGCCGTCGTGATCGCCGAAAGCACCATCGGCCGGGCGAGCTGGTTCCAGCCGATGCCGGCGAAGCGCGCGCCTGCGCCGGCGCCGATGATCACCTGGGCGACCGCCAGGATCTCGTAGGGCGGCCGCGCCGCGGTGATGCCGCCGACATGCACGACGGCGCTGAACAGCATCGGGCCGGTCATCTGCCAGGCCGGGAAGCGCAGCCGCTTCGCCACGACGGCGCCGACCACGCCGCAGGCGGCCAGGATGGCGAGGTCGAGCAGCTCGGTGCCGACGATGCTGCCGCCGGAGCCGAGGTCGGCCGGCGGCACGTAGCTGGAGAAGATGCGGAAGGCCGGCGGCAGGATCAGCATCACCATGACGATGCGCGTCGCGTGGATCAGCGCGATCTGGCGCTCGTCGGCGCCCATCGTCGGGCCGATCAGGATCATCTCGCTGAGGCCGCCCGGTGCCGCGGAGAAGAAGGCCGTCGGCCCGTCCATGCCGCCGACGCGCATCAGGAAGAGGGTCGCGAGGCCGCCGCCGACCACGACGAAGACCAGCATGCCCAGCAGCGTCCAGGGCCACGCGCCGATCTGGTCGAGCAGGTGCGGCGTGAAGGCGCTGCCGAGCAGGACGCCGAGGACGATCATCATCACGCGGCGCAAGTCCGGCGGCAGGTAGAGCTTGGCGCCGCCGAGCGCGCTGATCGAGGTGAAGGCCAGCGCCCCAAGCATCCAGGGCAGCGGCGTGTTGAGCCATGTGAACAGCGCGCCGCCGACGGCACCGATGGCGATGGTCTTCAGCAGCAGCGGCATGCGCTGCCGCCAATCGCTCTTGCGCGGGGGGCGCTTTACACTCACGACAGGAACTGCTCCTTCAGGACGCGCTCCTCCAGGTCGTGTTCGGGATCGAACAGGAGGGTCAGGCGGGTGTCGGGGTCGTCGCGCACCTCGACGCGGACGACGTCGCGCACTTCGGTATAGTCGGCGACGGCGCTGACCGGGCGCTTGTCGGCCTCGTTCACCTCGAAGGTGACCTCGGCGCCGCGCGGCAGCAGCGCGCCGCGCCAGCGCCGCGGCCGAAAGGCGCTGATCGGCGTCAGGCACAGCAGCTGGGTGCCGAGCGGCAGGATCGGCCCGTGCGCCGAGAGGTTGTAGGCGGTGCTGCCCGCGGCCGTGGCGACCAGGACGCCGTCGCAGGTGAGTTCGTCCAGGCGCACGACGCCGTCGACGCGGATGCGGATCTTCGCCGTCTGGCGCGTCTCGCGCAGCAGCGAGACCTCGTTGACGGCACGCGCCTCGACCGTGCGTCCGTCGCGGGTGTGGGCCGTCATCAGCAGCGGCGTCAGCACCACCGGCCGGGCGCGCGCCACGCGCTGCACCAGGCCGAGCGGACCGTAGCCGTTCATCAGGAAGCCGACGCTGCCGCGGTGCATGCCGAAGATCGGCTTGCCGCACCCGTCGCGGCCGTTGCTCATGAAGCGGTGGAGCGTTTCCAGCATCAGCCCGTCGCCGCCCAGCGCCACGATCACGTCCGCCTCTTCCGGCGCGACGTGCGGGTAGGCGGCCTCCAACTCGGTCAACGCACGCTGCGCCGCCTCGCTGTCGGCCGCGACGAAGGCGATGCGGGGTTCGGACATGACGATCCGTGCCGGCGACGGGCGGGAGGCGCGAGTATAGCGGAGGGGCGGGGGGATGGTAGCCCCGGGGCGGCCTGCCGGTCGCGGTCAACATTTGATCTAGGACAAGGACCAACGACCGGTTCGCGGCTATCCATTCGCCACCGTCACGGCCAGCGCGCCGCCGACGCCAACGGAGGAGAGCAGCGATGAACGATGTTCCCGCGAAAGCCTCGAGCACATCCCAATCCGAGACCCAGCCGTCGCCGGCAGAGCCCAGGTCCGCCGCGGCACCATTCCCCGCCTTCGCGTCGCTCCGCGAGGAGATGGAGCGCGCCTTCGACGACATCCTGTCGGGCTTCCCGCTGATGCCGTTCGGCCGCCGCGCCATGGAGGTCGAGCCGCGCCGGCGCCTGCCCGGCGTCTTCGGCGGCCAGCTGCCGACGGTCGACGTGGTCGAGCGCGACGGCGAATACTGCATCACCGCCGAACTGCCCGGCAGCGAAGAGAAGGACATCGACGTCTCCCTCGCCGAGGGCATCCTTACCGTGAAGGGCGAGAAGAAGCAGGAGCGCGAGGAGAAGAAGGACAGCTACTACGTGTCCGAGCGGCGCTACGGCTCGTTCCAGCGCTCCTTCCGTGTGCCGGATGACGCCGACGCGGACGGCATCGCCGCCACCTTCAAGAACGGCGTGCTGACGTTGACGCTGCCGAAGAAGCCGGAGGCGAAGCGGGCGGAGAAGAAGATCGCCGTCAAGGCCGCCTGAGTCCGTCTCCTTCGACGGGACGGGGCGCGGCGCACGGGCGCGCGCCCCATCCTGCCGGCCCACCAGAACGCCCGCCCGCATCCGAGGAGACGCAGCATGGCAATCCGCACAATCCTGGTTCACGTCGACGCCGGCCCGGCCTGCGCCCGGCGGGTGGAATTCGCCCTCGCGCTGGCGGCGGAGCACGGGGCGCACCTGGCCGGCCTGCACGTGCGCGACAATGCGAGCCTGCCCTTCTACATCGAGCCCAGCCTGGAATTCATCGAGAAGCAGAAGAGTTGGGCGGCCCGGGAAGCGACCGACGCCAAGGCGATCTTCGACACTGCCGTCGCCCAGGGCGCCCAGGGGCCGACCGAGTGGCGGACGGTGGAGGGCGACGTGCTGCGGACGGTGGCGGCGGCGGCGCGCTGCGCCGACCTCACGGTCGTCGGCCAGCACGACCCCGACGCGCCCGGCTACTTCACGCCGGCGACGCTGGCCGAGGACCTCGTCTTCGCGGCGGGCGGGCCGGTGCTCGTCGTGCCCTATATCGGTGCCGCGCCGAAGCTGCGCCGCGTGCTGATCGGCTGGAACGGCAGCCGCGAGGCGGCGCGCGCGGTGCACGACGCGCTACCGCTGCTGCTGCGGGCCGAGCAGGTGACGGTCCTGTCGATCGCCGCAGCCGGTGCGGACCCGCAGGCGGTGCCGGGCGCCGACCTCTGCCAGGCGCTCGCCCGCCACGACGTGCCGGCCGAGGCGGCGACCACCGTCGCCGCCGGCATCGAGCCGGGCGAACTCCTCCTGTCGGAGGCGGCGTCGGGCTCGGCCGACCTGATCGTCATGGGCGCCTACGGCCGCAGCCGCGCCCGCGAGATGCTCCTCGGCGGCGCCACGCGCAGCGTCCTGCGCCAGATGACCGTGCCGGTGCTGTTCGCGCACTGACCGGGGGCGCCGGGGCAGGGCGCCGCGGGCTGTCCGGCCCGCGGCTGCCGGTGCGTCAGGCGGCCTTGATGTTGGAGCGCTTGACGTGGTCGAGGTTCTTGCCCTCGATTCGGATGAGCTTCGTCATGCCGTCGCGCTTCGGCGAGTGGACCGCGCCGACGTCGTAGACCTGGCAGTCGCCGGGCTGCATCAGGTAGGTCTTGACCGGCTCGACAAGCGTCGGCTGGTCGCCTTCGCCCTTCTTCACGATACGCCAGTCGGTCATCTCGGTGTCGCCCTCGGCGACGCCGTAGATCGCCCAGCTGGAGCCGTGGTCGTGCGGCGCGCCGTGCGCCCCGTTCTCATAGACATGGCCGCAGATGCAGAAGCCCATGTCGGGGTCTTCGTAGAGCACCTTGCGCGGCTTGCACTGTTCGCTGGTCAGGTGCTTGGCGACGAACTCCTTGTCCACCAGCGCCTTGGCCACCAGACCGCAGATCGCCTGCTTGCCGGTCGTGCCGTCGTCGTTCTTCAGGACGCCGCGGATGTCGCTGCTCAGCTGTTCCAAGGTATAGGCCATTCGTCTTCTCCACCGTTCTTCGCGCATCGGCAGGCTGCCCGACACGCCGAGCCAAGCCGGAACGCCGTGACGATAGCCCCGCTGGGACGGCACGGCTAGCCCGGGCCGTCCGTGGCGCCCAGCGTCATCCTTGCAAATCGAAAGGCAGACTTTGAATTTGCAAGGATGACGGGGTGCCATCGCGGTGCCGCTCGTCAGAAGCTCCAGCCCTTCGCCTTCAGGAAGCCCTCGAAGTTCGTGCAGGCGATGCCGAAATGGGCGCAGACGTTGGGGATTTTGGCGCCGTTGGGCTCCGATTCTCCTGGGTTACATCCGGGCCGCTGCAGGTATAACGGCCGCCCTTGTTCCCGTCGGAGGTTCCATCGCATGGGCCTTGGCAAGTCGATCCTTCTGCGGATGTTCGGGCGTCCTCGCGGCCTGCTCGGCCGCATCGGCGGGTGGATCATGGCGCGGATGAACGACGACGCGGGAGCCTGGGCGGTCGGCCTATTGGAAGTCGGGCCGGCCGACCGCGTGCTGGAGATCGGATTTGGTCCAGGCGTGGCGTTGAAGCGGCTATCGGGGTTGGTGACGAAGGGGCGGATAGCCGGCGTCGACGTATCGACGCGCATGATGGCTCAGGCCAAGGCGCGGAACGCGGCCGCGATCCGCCGAGGCCGGGTCGAGCTGCACCGGGGGGTAGCGGAGAGCCTTCCGTTCGCGGAGGCATCGTTCGAGAAAGTCCTGGCGGTCAACTCCGTGCAGGTCTGGAGCGATGCTGCAGCAGGACTGGCGGAGGTGCGGCGGATCCTCGTGCCCGGCGGGCAGGTTGCTCTTTGCTTCACGCGGCACGCGGGGCAGCGCGAGGAGGACATGGTAAAGGCGCTTCGTGAAGCGGGCTTCTCGGCACCGCGGCTGATGCGCGGAGAAAGGGCCTTCTGCGTCCTGGCCACTCGGCCGTAACGCGAAGGCCACTTGGCCCTCACCCCCCCGTCACGCTCATATGCCGCGGTACCGACACGCGGCCGCGGCGGCGGTCGATGATGAAGTCGTGGCCTTTCGGCTTGCGGGCGATGGCGTCGTGGATGGCGGCTTCGAGGGGCGCGTCGGATTCGCTGCTGCGCAGGACGGCGCGGAGGTCGGCAGCGTCTTCCTGGCCGAGGCACATGTAGAGGGTGCCGGTGCAGGTGAGGCGGACGCGGTTGCAGCTTTCGCAGAAATTATGCGTCAGCGGCGTGATGAAGCCGAGGCGGCCGCCGGTCTCGCGCACGGTGGAATAGCGCGCCGGGCCGCCGGTCGTGTAGTCGCTCTCGTCCAGGGTCCAGCTGCGCGCGATGCGGCTGCGCACCATCGAGAGCGGCATGTACTGGTCGAGCCGGTCCTCGCCGATGTCGCCCATCGGCATGACCTCGATGATGACGAGGTCGTAGCCGCGCTCGCCGCACCAGGCGATCATGCGGTCGAACTCGTCCTCGTTGACGCCGCGCAGGGCCACCATGTTGATCTTGATCTTCAGCCCGGCGCGGTCGGCGGCGGCGAGGCCCTCCATCACCTTGTCGAGCCGGCCCCAGCGGGTGATCGCCGCGAACTTGTCGGCGTCGAGCGTGTCGAGCGACACGTTGAGCCGCCGCACGCCGCAGTCGTAGAGCTCGTCGGCGTAGCGCGCGAGCAGGCTGCCGTTGGTGGTGACGGTCAACTCGTCCAGGTTGCCCTCGGCGATGTGCCGGCCCAGGCCGCGGAACAGGCTCATCACGTTGCGACGCACCAGCGGCTCGCCGCCCGTCAGGCGCAGCTTGCGCACGCCCATGCGCACGAAGGTGCCGCACAGCCGCTCCAGTTCCTCCAGCGTCAGCAGGTCCGCCTTGGGCAGGAACGACATGTTCTCCGACATGCAGTAGACGCAGCGGAAGTCGCAGCGGTCGGTGACCGAGACGCGCAGATAGGTGATTGCGCGGCCGAACGGGTCGACCGCCGGCGCGGACTGGGGAATGGCGTGCGGTGTGGCGGTGAGGTCGGTCATGCGCGTCCCTGATGCTCTGCCCGGCGGGTGGAGGGTTCGGGTCGGATCAGGAGAATATAGGGGCGCCGCGGGCGGATGTCGCCCCCGCGGGCAAGCGGCAGGGGGTGGACGCGCCGCATGGCGCGCGGCGGGTGGACGTCGCCGCGGCGCTGGTCGCGAGCCTAGCGCCGGCGCGGGTCGTCGCCGACGATCTCCAGGTCGACGCGATCGGCGTTCAGGACGACCTTGCCCTCGTGCTCGAAGTTCACGGTCACCCGCGCGCCGATCGACGACTGCACCTGGCCCAATCCCCAGTCGGGCCGTGCCGGGTGGCGCACGATCATACCGGGCGTGAGAAAGGACGGCATTGTGGTACGTCCGAGCATAACGGTGGGGGCGAAGGGGTTTGCGTCGGGTCGGGCATAGAACCTAGTCTAGGCGCAGGCGCCGGATGGCGCGACCGGATGCAGGAGGCACCATCTTGGCGACCGACATCGACATGCGGGTCCTGGAACTCGTCTGCTCGCGCCTGTGTCACGACCTGGTCGGCCCGGTCGGTGCCGTGAACAACGGCATCGAGCTGCTGGAGGATTTCGACCCGTCGATGGCCGACGACGTGCTGCCGCTGCTGCAGAACAGCGCGCGGCAGGCCTGGCGGCGGCTGGACTTCTTCCGCCTGGCGTTCGGTGCGGCGGGTGGCCGAGACAGTTGGGCGATGGCCGAACTCGGGCGCTGCGCCGCCGGCTGGTTCGAAGGCGGGAAAGTGGCGCTCGACTGGCCCAACGACCCGCGTACCCAGGGCGTTGAACTGGAGGCGACGCGCGCCAAGCTGCTGCTGCACCTGACGCTGATCGCCGGCGAGGCGCTGCCGCGCGGCGGCACGGTCGCGATCGTCGCCGACGGTGGGCCGGTCCCGACGGTGACGGCGGACGGGCGCGGCGCCGCCCTGCATCCCCAGGTGGACGCGGCGCTGCGGGGTGCCGCCGTCGAGGAGCTGGACGCGCGTTCCATCCAGGCGCACGTGGCGATCCTGATGGCGGGCCGAGCCGGCGTCGACATCGTCGTCGAGCCCGGCGCGGACAAGTTGTCCCTGCGCAGCCGGGCCGCCGCATAGCATGCTTTACGGCCTCTTCACACCTTGAGGTTACGGTCCACGAAGGTTCCCCCGAGAGGGGAGAGCAAACGTGGAGCGCATAGATGGACGACCTGCTCGGGGAATTCCTAACCGAGACTGCGGAAGGGCTGGCCGAACTCGATACCGAGCTGGTCAGGCTCGAGCGGAACCCGAACGATCCGAATCTTCTGGGGAAGATCTTCCGGATCGTCCATACGATCAAGGGCACCTGCGGCTTCCTCGACCTGCCGCGCCTGGAGCGGCTCGGCCACGCCGCCGAGAACGTGCTCGGCAAGTATCGTGACGGGGAGCTGTCGGTCTCGGCCGATTCGGTGACGCTGATCCTGCGCACCCTCGACCAGTTCAAGACCATCCTGGGTGCACTGGAGCAGACCGGCGCCGAGCCCGACGGCGACGACGGCGCGCTGATCGACGAACTGAACCGCACCGCCGACGGCGAAGCGCCCGTCTGCCCTCACGCCGCGGCCTACGCCGCCCCCTCTGTCGCGGCCCCCTCGGCCGCTCCCAAGGCCGCCGCAGAGCCTGCGCCGTCCTCCGAGGACGGCAGCCTGTTCGAGCGCATCGGCGGCATGCCGGCGATCGAGGCTGCAGTCGATTCCTTCTATGCCAAGGTCATCCGCGACCCGCGGCTTTCGCCCTTCTTCGAGCACACGATCCTCGAAGTGCAGAAGGCGATGCTGCGCGACTGGCTCGCCCGCGGCTTCGGTGGCCCCAACGACTATGCCGGCGGCGACCTGGCCCAGGCGCATGCGAGCCTGGCCGGCCAGCTGAACGACTCGCATTTCGACGCGTGGATCGGCCATCTCGTCGATGCGGTGCGTGAGATGGGTACCGCCGAGGCGGTGATCGACGACGTTCTGGGCGTGCTGGAAGGCGTCCGCCGCGACATCGTTCCCGCCCCGATCGCCGCTGTCACGAGCGCCGGCGCGCCCCAGGCGCCCGCCGCAGCGGCGACCGCGCCTGCCGCAGCGGCCGCCAGGGTCGAGGCGCCGCGCGCCGACGACCATCCGGTCGAGTTGAACGCCGCGAACCAGTCGATCCGCGTCGGCGTCAGCGTCCTGGAAAACCTGATGACCATCGTCAGCGAGCTGGTGCTGACCCGCAACCAGCTGCTCCAGATGGTGCGGACCCGCGAGGACAGCGAGTTCGCCACGCCGCTGCAGCGCCTCAACCAGATCACGTCGGAGCTGCAGGAAGGCGTCATGAAGACGCGCATGCAGCCGATCGGCAACGCCTGGTCGAAGCTGCCGCGCATCGTCCGCGACATCGCGCAGGACCTGGGCAAGAAGATCGAGCTGGAGCAGACCGGCGCGGAGACCGAGCTGGACCGCCAGGTGCTGGAGCTGATCAAGGATCCGCTCACCCACATGGTGCGCAACTCGCTCGACCACGGCATCGAGCGGCCGGAAGAGCGGCGCGCCGCCGGCAAGCCGGAGACCGGCCGCATCCGCCTGCAGGCCTGGCACGAAGGCGGCCACATCATCCTGCGCATCGCCGACGACGGGCGCGGCCTGTCGATCGCCAAGATCCGCGAGAAGATCGTCAAGAACGGCCTCGCCAGCGCCGCCGAGGTCGAGCAGATGCCCGACCACGTGGCGCAGCAGTACATCTTCGCAGCCGGCTTCTCGACCGCCGAGCAGGTGACCAACGTCTCCGGCCGCGGCGTCGGCATGGACGTGGTGCGCTCGAACATCGAGAAGATCGGCGGCTCGATCGAGATGAACTCGGTCGTCGGCAAGGGCACCGAGTTCAACATCAAGATCCCGCTGACCCTCGCCATCGTCGCCTCGCTGATCGTCGAGTGCGCCGGCCAGCGCTTCGCCATCCCGCAGCTCAGCGTGCTGGAACTCGTCCGGTCCTCCAAGACCAGCGAGCACCGCATCGAGACCCTGGACCACACGCCGGTGCTGCGCCTGCGCGACCGCCTGCTGCCGCTCGTCTCGCTGCGTGAACTGCTCGAACTGGGCGAGATGGAGGACGGCGAGCAGGACGTCTTCATCGTCGTCAGCCAGGTCGGGACCTACACCTTCGGCATCATGGTCGACCGGGTCTTCGACACCGAGGAGATCGTGGTGAAGCCGATGGCGCCGATGCTGCGCGACAACCCGGTCTTCTCCGGCAACACCATCCTGGGTGACGGCAGCGTCGTGATGATCCTTGATCCCAACGGCATCGCCTCGCGGCGCGGCCAGGCGAAGGCGGGCGACCGCGACGCCGGCATGGTCGCGGCCCACGCGGCCGGCGGCGACGAAAAGGTTGCCCTGCTGCTGTTCCGCAGCGCCGGTGCCACCCCGAAGGCGGTCCCGCTGTCCCTCGTGGCGCGGCTGGAGGAGATCGACGTCACGGCCATCGAGTATGCCGACGGCCGCCCGGTGGTGCAGTATCGGGGCACACTGATGCCGCTGGTCGGCACCGCCGGCGAGGTGCGCTTCGCCGAGACCGGCCGCCAGCCGGTCATCGTCTTCACCGACCGCGACCGCACGATGGGCCTCGTCGTCGACGAGATCCTCGACATCGCCGAGGAGGTGCTCGACTTCCAGCTCGACGGCCAGTCGAGCAGCGGGACGATGGGCACCGCCGTGATCAACGGCAAGGCGACCGAGGTCATCGACCTGGGCTGGTACCTGTCGCAGACCTTCGCCGACTGGTTCGGCACCAAGGCCGGTTCGGCCGCCAAGTCCGACGGCCAGCGCCGCGTGCTGCTGGTCGACGACAGCGCCTTCTTCCGCAACATGCTGTCGCCGCTGCTGAAGCGGGCCGGCTACGAGGTCACCAGCGTCGAGAGCGCGGACCGCGCGATGGCACTGCACGACCGCGGCCAGGACTTCGACGTCATCATCAGCGACATCGACATGCCCGGGATGGACGGCTTCGGCTTCGCCGAGGCGGCCCGGCGCAGCGACCGCTGGCAGGACACGCCGATGGTGGCGCTCTCCGCCAAGGTGTCGCCCGGCGACATCGACCGCGGCCGCCAGGTCGGCTTCACCGACTACGTTCCCAAGTTCGACCGTGACGGACTGCTCGAGACCCTGTCGCAGTCCCTCACCCTCACGCGAGGTGCCGCCTGATGAGCCCGGCATACATCAAGAAGGACGACGCGGCGGCGGACGCCGCCTCGGGCCACCTGATCACCGTCACCGTGGGCGGCCAGCTGTTCGGCATCCCCGTGCTGCATGCCCAGGACGTCCTGAACCCGCAGCGCATCGTGCGCATCCCGCTGGCGCCGAAGGCGATCGCTGGTTCGCTGAACCTGCGCGGCCGGATCGTCACCGCCATCGACCTGCGCAGCTGCCTGGGCCTGCCGCCCTGCGCCGAGCCCAGCAAGAGCATGAGCGTCGTGACCGAGCGCGAGGGCGAGCTCTACAGCCTGCTCGTCGACTCGGTCGGCGAGGTGATGACCCTGTCGCCCGACAGCTTCGAAGCGACGCCGCCGACGCTGCGCCAGCTCTGGCGCGAGGTCTGCGACGGGATCTACCGCCTGGACGGCCAGCTGCTGCTGGTCCTGAACGTCGCCCGCGTGCTCGACGGCATCCGCACGGCTGAAGCGGCCTGAGCACCTGAAAGCGAGATGCCGGAGGAAATGATGAAGACCTGTCTCGTCGTCGACGACTCCAAGGTCGTCCGCATGGTTGCCCGCAAGATCCTCGAAGGCCTCGAGTTCGAGGTCGAGGAGGCGGAGGACGGCAAGGTGGCGCTGGCGAAGTGCGTGGCGCACATGCCCGATGCGGTGCTGCTCGACTGGAACATGCCGGTGATGAACGGCATCGACTTCCTGCGCCGGCTGCGCCGCGTCAACGGCGGCGCCGAGCCGATCGTCGTCTTCTGCACGACCGAGAAGGACTTCAGCTTCATCCAGGAAGCGCTGGCGGCGGGCGCCAACGAATACATCATGAAGCCCTTCGACAAGGAAATCGTCGAAGCGAAGTTCGAGCAGGCGGGACTGCTCTGATGGCCGCCGCAGAGCCGCGGCGGGCCACGGCCCCGCCTGGACGGGCGGAGTCCCCCTATCGTGTCATGGTGGTCGAGGACTCCCTCGTCATCCGCGGCTTGATCGCCCGCATCCTCGAGGCCGACCCGCGCATCGCCGTCGTCACCACGGTCGCCAACGGCGAGCTGGCCATCAAGGCGCTCGACCGCAACGAGGTCGAGGTCGTGGTGCTCGACATCGAGATGCCGGTGATGGACGGGCTGACGGCGCTGCCGCTGCTGATCCGCAAGGACCCCAACCTGCAGATCATCATGGCGTCGACGCTGACCCGGAAGAACGCCGAAGTCAGCATCCGCGCCCTGTCGGCCGGTGCCGCCGACTATGTCGCCAAGCCGACGACGTCGCGCGAGGTGAACACCGCCGACGACTTCCGCCGCGACCTGACCGAGAAGGTGCTGACGCTCGGCGCCCGGCGGCGCCAGCGGGTGCCGGCTTCCGCCGCGCCGACGCCCGGCAGGGTGGCGGCGGTGCCGAAGCAGGCCGCGGCGCCCGCGGCGCCGGTGCTGCGTCCCACCCAGTGGCTGCGGCCGCCGACGGTCATCGGCATCGGCAGCTCGACCGGCGGGCCGCAGGCGCTGCTGAAGGTCCTGGGCGGCTTGGCGCCGATGCGCCAGCCGATCCTGATCACCCAGCACATGCCGGCGACCTTCACGACCATCCTGGCCGAGCATATCGGCCGCGTCGCCTCGATGCCCTGCGCCGAGGCGGTCGACGGCGAGCCGGTGGCCGGCGGGCGGATCTATCTCGCCCCGGGCGACCACCACATGAGCGTGGTGGCGCGCGACGGCGGCCGCTTCATCAAGCTCGACCAGGGCCCGCGCGAGAATTTCTGCCGACCGTCGGTCGACCCGATGCTGCGCAGCATGTCCGCGGTCTGGGGCGACGGCGTCCTCGCGGTGATCCTGACCGGCATGGGCAGCGACGGCCTCGGCGGCTGCCGCACGGTCGTGCAGGCGGGCGGCAAGGTGCTGGCCCAGGACGAGGCGACCAGCGTCGTCTGGGGTATGCCCGGCGCCGTGGCGCGCGCGGGCGTGTGCAGCGAGATCCTCGCACTTTCAGAAATGGGACCGCGTCTGGCGCGGATCGCGGGCGGAGCAGAACGATGACGCCGCAGGAATTCGACTTCGTCGCAAAGCTCGTCCGCAAGGAATGCGGGCTCGTCCTGTCGGCCGACAAGGCCTACCTGGTCGAAAGCCGCCTGGCCCCGATCGCCCGCAAACAGGGTTGCGGCACCGCCGACGCCTTCGTGCGCGAACTGATGAAGGACACGCGCGCCGACCGGGTGCGCGAGGTCGTCGAGGCGATGGTCACGAACGAAACCTTCTTCTTTCGCGACAAGAAGCCCTTCGACCAGTTCAAGGACTACGTCCTGCCCGCGCTGCTGAAGGCCCGGGCGGCCCGCAAGCAGATCCGCATCTGGTGCGCGGCCAGCTCGACCGGCCAGGAGCCCTACTCGATCGCCATGCTCTGCAAGGAGGCCGCGGCACAGCTCGCCGGCTGGCGGGTCGAGATCCTGGCGACGGACGTCTCCAACGAGGTGCTCCGCATCGCCAAGGAGGGAGTCTACTCGCAGTTCGAGGTGCAGCGCGGCCTGCCGATCCAGCTGCTGGTGAAGTACTTCGTCCAGCAGGGCGACAAGTGGCAGCTGAAGCCCGAGATCCGCTCGATGGTCAGCTACCGGCCGTTCAACCTGCTGACCGACCCGGCCTCGCTCGGCAGCTTCGACGTGGTCTTCTGCCGCAACGTCCTGATCTACTTCGATACGGACACGAAGACGCGCATTCTCGACGGCATCGCCAAGGTGCTCGCCGCGGACGGCCACCTCTATCTCGGCGGTGCCGAGACGGTGCTCGGCATCAGCAGCCGGTTCCAGCCGGTGCCCGCCCAGCGCGGCCTCTACGCCGTCGTCGATCCGGGCGCCATGCGCGCGGCGGGGTAGCCCCGCCCACGCTTCGTCCACATCGGTCGGGGGCGGATGCCCGGGCCGCACCGGCGCCGCGAGGCCGCCGTGCGCGCCCGGGTTTTCCGTCTCGGGCCAGCCCGCATGCTGTCGCGCATGCCGATCGAGAGCGTCCCGCGCGGCCCGCGGCTGCGCTATACCGTCCACCGGACACGGCGGAGGACGGCATGCAGATCCGCGACGCGGGCGAAGGCGACATCGACGGGATCACGGCGATCTACAACGACGCCGTCGCCAATACCACCGCGATCTGGAACGAGACGGTGGTCGACGCGGCGAACCGCGCGGCGTGGCTCGCCGACCGGCGGTGCCAGGGCTATCCCGTGCTGGTCGCAGTCGACGACGACGGCACCGTGCTGGGCTACGCCTCGTTCGGCGACTGGCGCGCCTTCGACGGCTACCGCCACACGGTGGAGCACTCGGTCTATGTGCGCGGCGACCGGCGCCGGGGCGGGGTCGGCCGGGCGCTGATGGTGGCGCTGATCGCCCGCGCCCGCGCGCTCGGCAAGCACGTGATGGTCGGCGGTATCGAGGCGGGCAACGCCCCGTCGATCCGCCTGCACGAGACGCTGGGCTTCGAGCGCGTCGGGCTGTTGCCCCAGGCCGGCGCGAAGTTCGGCCGCTGGCTCGATCTCGCTTTCCTGCAGCTCATCCTCGACGACCGCACCGACCCGGACGCGCCGCCCGCTGCCGGATGATGCCGCGGGCCCACGCGTTCAGCCGCGGCCGGACGCCTGGCGCCGCAGCGCCTTCACCTCCTCGAAGCGGGCGGTGTTGTCGCGCATGATCGCGGCGATGCCGTCGACCCCGCCGTCCCCGGCGTGCAGCATGGCGATGGTGAACTCCACCGAGAGGCGGCGGCCGTCCTTGTGCAGGGCGGGGACACTCAGGACGTCGCCGGCACCGTAGCGGCTGCGGCCCGTCTCCATCACCGTGGCGTAGCCGCTCCAGTGAACCGCGCGCTGGCGCTCCGGGATGATGATGTCGAGCGACCGGCCGACCGCCTCGGCGGCGGCGAAGCCGAACAGCCGCTCCGCCGCCGCGTTCCAGAAGCGGATGATGCCTTCGCGATCGGAGAAGACGACGGCGTCGGGTCCGTGGAGCAGGGCCTGCGCGAGGCGTGCGGCGTCCGGGGCGGAGAGCGTGTCGGGGGGCGTATCGGTGGGCATGGTTCGGCCTGCCTTGGTCGTTGGGTGGAAGGTTTCCTCATGGTGTCGCGTCGTCTGCCGCGGCCAGGCGCCGGCGCAGCGCCTCCAGGCCGTCGCGCACCGGGGACGGCTGGATGCGCATCAGGGTTTCGTCCAGCAGTGCCGCTCCGCGGCGCTTCGCCTCGGCCGAGAGGCCGTCAATGCGCGGTGCCGTGCCGTGCCGCAGCGCCGCGCACAGGCGTCCCGCGACAACGCCGCCGCCGCTGGCGACGAGGCCCTCGATCCGCGACAGCAGGTCGTCCAGTTCGGCGGCGCCCATATAGCCCAGATATTCCGGTGCCAGTTCGTGCATGAAGCAGGGCGGCGAGCTGAAGCCCTCCGCTTCCTGCCCGTCTTCTCCGCGCCCGTCTTTCCCGCGCTCCTCGCCGGGCCGGTGTGTGCGGTCCTTCGCCATCTTCGTCCTCCCTGCTGCGGGATCAGTCCGATGCGGGCGCGATGCCGCGCTCGCGCAGCCACTCGCGCATGGCGTCGATCTCGCGCCGCTGCTCCTCGATGATGTGCAGCGCCAGCTCCCGGTTCGCGGGGTCGCTGCCATAGCGCAACTGCACCTCCGCCATCTCCACCGCGGCCTGGTGATGCGGGATCATGCCGCGCACGAAGTCGATGTCGGGGTCGCCGGAGGCGGCGGCCTCCGCCATGGCGGCGTGCATCCTGTCCATGATCACGCGGTTTTCCGCCATTGCGCGGTCGGTGGCGCGATCGCCCGGGCGGCGCGCGGCGGGTGCGGCACGGCCGGCATCGACCCCGATGCTGGCCAGGGCCTGCGGGCCGTGCGGGTGCTCGGCGCTGTAGGAGTGGGTCGCCCGCTCCGGCAGTGCGGCGACGGCCACGCCGCCGATTCCGTACAGCGCCATGTGCAGCCCCCAATAGCCGGCGACGAAGACTGCCAGTGCTGCGGCCAGTCCGCCCGGCACGCCGGCGAAGGAGCGGCGCAGCGACGGCAGGACGTGGAGGTCGCGCGTGTGGTCGGCGGCGATGGCGACGATGATCGCCATGATCAGCGCGTGGCCGATCAGGTCGATCCGGCCGAACGGATAGACGGCGGCGTTGAAGATGACGAAGAGCGCCACCGCCGACATCCGGCGCACCAGCGGCGTCCAGAGCAGGCCGAAGCCCATGGTGAACTCCGCCACGCCGGCCATCGGGATGAAGACGTCGCGCGGCATGCCGAAGGTGAGGAACGGCTTCTCCTCGACCAGCGGATAGAACCAGTCCGGGTAGGCGAACTTCTCCAGGCTCGACCACATCAGCGCGATCGCCACGCCCCAGCGCAGCACCTCGAACCGGTGCCGGCGCCATTCAGGCCTGTCCGACGCGGCCAGGACCAGATAGGCGGCGACGGCGACGCCGAGCGCCAGGTAGTCGAGCAGGTGGAAGATGTCGTAGTCGCGCAGCGCGAGCACCCACAGGCCGATGATCCCGACGGCCGACAACGGCATCGTCCGGCGCGAGAACAGGCCCGCGGCGATCAGCAGCTGCAGCCAGGAGACCCACTCCGCCGGGGTCTTCAGGTCGGGGGTCAGGTAGACGCCGCCGACCGCGAAGACGGCGACGAAGAAGGCCGCGATGACCACGCGCAGGAAATCGTCGAGCCGCCGCCAGAGCGGGTCGGTGACCCGGTCCATGCCGGCCAGGATCGCGGTGCCGGCGCCGGTGCGCTCGACGGCGCGCGTCGCCAGGAAGAAGCCGAGGACGAGTGCGAGGGCCAGCCAGAACCAGCTATTGGCCAGCGTGTCTCCGACGGGCGCCGGTGCGGCGCCGACGATGTAGGGCGCGAACCACTTCACGTGCGCGGAAGCTGCAGCCGGCCACAGCAGGGTGGACATCGCGGCGGTCGCCGCGGCGGCGAGCGGAAGGGCGTCGGCGCCCGCGCGCCGGCCGGGATCCGCGTCTGTACGATGCTCGCTCATGGGAACTCTCTGTTACGCCGGCGCCGGTCCCCACCAGGCACGGGAGCGGCAGCGCGGATCGCGGTGTTTTATGGGCTTCAGGGTCGCGCGGGCCTGCGGCCCGGGCGGAAGAACAGGGCGAGCTGCAGGCTTTCGGCGATGCGCTCCGCCCGCGCCTGCAGCAGCGCGGCGGCGGCCGGCGCCATCGTCTCGGCGGTCGCCCCGCGCCATAGCGCCAGCCACCGCTCGAACATCGCCGGGCTCAGGCGCCCGGCATGCCGGGCATGCGCCGTCATCGGGTTGCCGGTGTAGCGCCCGGTGCGGAGCACGACCGACGACCAGAAGGCGGCCAGCTTCTCCAGGTGCGGCGGCCAGTCGTCCACCGCGTCCTCGAAAACGGGGCCGAGCATCGCGTCCGCCCGTACCCGCTCGTAGAACCGGTCCACCAGCCGCTTCAGTCCGGCTTCGTCGATGTCCGTCGCGTCCGCTTCCATGGCGCTCGTCCGATCAAGGTCGACCAATCATGTACAGCTGGTACATATATAGCGGCTCGCCAAAGATGTATAGAAAGAGCATATATCGACGTGGCGGCGCGATGCCGCAGCGGGGACGACGGATGCGGCTGACGCGCTACACCGACTATGCGATGCGGGTGCTGCTCTATCTGGGCGCGAAGCCGGACGCGCTCTGCTCGATCGCCGAGATCGCGCGCGCCTACGGCATCTCGCAGAACCACCTGATGAAGGTCGTGAACGACCTCGGCCGTGCCGGCTACGTGACCAGCGCGCGCGGCCGCTTCGGCGGCGTGCGCCTCGCCCGTCCGGCGGCGGAGATCAACGTGGGCGAGGTGGTGCGCCGCATGGAGGACGATTTCGCCCTGGTGGACTGCGCCACCTGCATCCTCGCCCCCGGCTGCGGCCTCGCCTGCGTGCTGGCCGAGGCGCTGGCCGCCTTCATGGCGGTGCTCGACCGCCACAGCCTCGCCGACCTGCTGGCGAAGCGGGAACTGGCGGACGCCTTCGGACTGCAGCCCGCTTGACGGGCCGGCGACTTCAGCCGCTCCGCTCGGCGGCCGCCCGCAACGCGTTCAGGTGCAGGCCGGCGGCCTGTTCGGCCTTGCTCTCGATGGCACGGTAATGCGCGACCAACTCGCTGCCGAACGGGGTGAGGGCGGCGCCGCCGCCGGCGCGCCCGCCCATCTGCGTCGACACGACCGGCTTGCCGAAACAGCGGTTCAGCTCGTCGACCAGGGCCCAGGCGCGCTTGTAGGACATGTTCATCGACCGCCCCGCGGCGGAGATCGAGCCCAGCGCCCCGATCTGCTCCAGCAGCCTGATCTTTCCGGGACCGATGCGTCCATGGTCGTCGATGTCGACGCGAAGGCTGAGGCTGATCATGGCGATGCCAGTCCGGCGGGCGGTGTGCTGCGGTCGGACGGCAGTGTAGCGCGGCGGGGCGGGCAGGGGCACGGGATTGTCCCTCCGGGAAACGCGTGCCGGTCCGCCTGTCGGAGCGATCGGTCGTCATCGCGATCGTGTCGTACGGGACGCGCCGGGCCTCGATGAATAAGATCGCGGCCGCCCGAACGCCCGACGGACGCGAGATGCCGACATCGAATTCCTACTACAGCGGTCCGGTGTCGGATCATTTCGACGGCGTACGTTTCTTCAATCCGGGCGAGCCCGGCACCGATCGCCGGCTGCGCGACCTGCTGCGCTGGCGGCGGACCGCGCCGGACAATCCCTGGCCGAAGAACGTCCCGGTCCGGCCGACCAAACCGGATGTGCGGGTGGATGGTCTGCGGGTCACGATGGTCGGTCATGCGACGCTGCTGATCCAGGTCGCGGGTCTCAACATCCTCACCGATCCGGTCTGGTCGGATCGCGCCAGTCCGGTCGGCTTCGCCGGGCCGAAGCGCGCGGCGGCTCCCGGCATCGCGCTCGGCGATCTCCCGCCGATCGACGCGATCCTGCTGTCGCACAATCACTACGACCATCTGGACATCGCGACCCTGCGTACCCTCCAAGCCGGGCACGCGCCCCTGATCGTGACGCCGCTCGGCAACGACGCCATCGTCCGTCGCCGCCTGCCCGCAGCGCGGATCGAGGCGCGGGACTGGGGCGGCCGCGTGTCGATCGCTCCCCGGGCGGAGGTGCACGTCGTCCCGGCGAACCACTGGTCGTCGCGGGGTCTGCGGGACCGCCGCATGGCGCTATGGGGCGGCTTCATGCTCCGCGCGGCGACGAAGCTGGTCTATTTCGCCGGCGATACCGGCTACGGCACGGGCAGCATCTTCCGCAGGATGCGGGCCGCGTTCGGGTCGCCCGATCTCGCCCTGCTGCCGATCGGCGCCTACGATCCGCGGTGGTTCATGGCGGCACAGCACGTCGATCCCGACGAGGCGGTCCAGATCCTGTGCGACCTGGATGCGCGCGCGGCGCTCGGCACTCACTGGGGCGTCTTCAAGCTGACCGACGAGGCGCGGGACGACCCCGCCAAGCGTCTGTCATCGGCGCTCCGGGCGCGCGGTATCCACGAGAGCCGCTTTGACGCGATGAGCCCCGGCGACGTCAGGCAGTATTCTTGAGGGTGCCGGCGCAATGGTGGGCCGCCCCTGCCGGTGATCCATCGATGCGGAGGCGGCGCCTCGGCAACGTTCAGCGCACCCACACCACCTCGCCGTGGATCGTGCAGTCGGGGGCGGCGAGGTCGAGCATGGCGTCGGTCAGCGCCTCGGGCGGGCGGAGCGACATCGGGTCTTCGCCGGGGAAGGCGTCGGCGCGCATGCGGGTCCGCACGGCCCCCGGGTCGACCGTGTTGATGCGGAGCGGCGTCTTGACGCTCTCGGCCGCCCAGCAGGAGACGAGGGCCTCCAGCGCGGCCTTGGAGGCGGCGTAGGCGCCCCAGTAGGCCATGCCGCCGCGGGCCGCACCGGAACTGACGAAGATCGCCCGGCCGGCGTCCGAGGCGCGCAGCAGCGGGTCGAAGGCCCGGATCAGGCGGTAGTTGGCGGTGACGTTCACGTCCATCACCTCGTTCCACACCTTCGGCTCCAGGTGCGGCACGGGTGTCAGCACCCCGAGCGCGCCGGCGTTGCCGACCAGGATGTCGAGGCGACGGAAGCGCTCGAAGATCGCGACCGAGAGCTGCTCGATCGTCTCCGGCTTGCGCAGGTCGAGCGGCACGCCCGTGGCGCTGCCGCCGGCCGCGGCGATGCGGTCGTAGACCTCTTCGAGGCCGCCCTGGGTGCGCGCCACCAGATAGACGTGCGCGCCTTCGGCCGCATAGCGTTCGGCGATGGCGGCGCCGATGCCGCGCGACGCGCCCGTGACCAGGGCGACGCGGCCCGCGAGGCGGCCCCCGTTCTTCGTCCCCTCGCTCATCCTGCGACGGCCTCGACGAGATGGATGCCGCGGGCGCGCTCCGCGGCCGCATGGTCGATCAGGCCGATGGGATAGTCCCCCGTGAAGCAGGCATCGCAGAAGCCGGGCCGCACCGGATCGCGGCCGGCGACGCCGAGCGCCCGGTAGAGTCCGTCGATCGAGATGAAGGCGAGGCTGTCGGCGCCGATGATCTTCGCCATCTCCGCCGTGTCGTAGCGCGCCGCCAGCAGCTTCTCGCGGTCCGGCGTGTCGATGCCGTAGAAGCAGGAATGGGTGGTCGGCGGGCTGGAGATGCGCATGTGCACCTCCCTGGCGCCGGCGGCGCGGACCATCTCGACGATCTTCCGCGAGGTGGTGCCGCGCACGATGCTGTCGTCGACGAGGATGACGCGCTTGCCCTCGATGTGCACCCGGTTGGCGTTGTGCTTCAGCTTCACGCCGAGATTGCGGATCGAGTCGGTCGGCTCGATGAAGGTGCGGCCGACATAGTGGTTGCGGATGATGCCGAGTTCGAACGGGATGCCCGCGGCGCCGGCGTAGCCGATCGCCGCCGGCACGCCCGAGTCGGGCACCGGCACGACCACGTCCGCCTCGACGCCGCTCTCGCGCGAGAGTTCGACGCCGATGCGCTTGCGCGCGTCGTAGACGCTGCGGCCCTCGATCACGCTGTCGGGGCGGGCGAAGTAGATGTACTCGAAGACGCAGGGGCGCGGCGGCACCTGGTCGAACGGGCGCAGGCTGCGCAGCCCGTCGCCGTCGACGACCACCATCTCGCCCGGCTCGATGTCCCGCACCAGTTCGGCGCCGATGATGTCGAGGGCACAGGTCTCGGACGTCAGGATCCAGGCGTCGCCGAGCCGGCCGAGGACCAGCGGGCGCACGCCGAAGGGATCGCGCACGCCGATCAGCTTCTTCTGGGTGAGGGCGACCAGAGAATAGGCGCCCTCCACCTTGCGCAGCGCGTCGGTGATGCGGTCGATCACGTTGCCGGCATGGCTGCGCGCGATCAGGTGGACGATGATCTCGGTGTCCGTCGTCGACTGGAACAGCGAGCCCTGGCGGACCAGATCCTTGCGCACCGCGACCGCGTTGGTGAGGTTGCCGTTGTGCGCCACGGCCAGCCCGCCGAACGCGAAGTCGGCATAGAGCGGCTGCACGTTGCGCAGCAGCACGTCGCCGGTCGTGGCGTAGCGGTTGTGGCCGATGGCGGCATAGCCGGGCAGCTTCTTGATCGTCTCCTCGTCGCCGAAATTGTCGGCGACGTGGCCCAGGCCGCGATGCGAGTGGAAGCCGGCGCCGTCGAAGCTGACGACCCCCGCCGCCGCCTGGCCGCGGTGCTGCAGCGCGTGCAGGCCAAGCGCCACGTGCGCCGATGCGTCATCGTGCCCGTAGATCCCGAACACGCCGCACTCCTCGTGCAGCTTGTCGTCGTCGAACGGGTTGGTGGTGGCGACTGCTTCCAAGACGGCGTCCATGGTCACTGGGTCCCCTTGATCAGGCGTTCAAGGTCTCGGCGCTCTTGGTCGGTATAGCCGGGACGGTCCTCGCGCGGGGCCTGTTCCGGTACCGTGGGCTGCGGCGTGTTGAGCCGCCGCAGCAATTGCTCGGTCTCCGCCGCCTCGCGGCTGCGCCGTTCGGCGCGGTTCACGATGGAGCGGCCCTCCATGCCGAAGCCGGCGGGAACGATGGCCTCGATCTCGCCCGCGGCCTCGCGGATCAGCGGTGTCGTCCGCGCCTCCCGCAGCCATGCCGGCTGCTCGTCCCAGGGTATGACCCAGGTCACCACCAGATAGGCGATGGTGACGAGAAGTCCACCGCGGACGAGTCCGAACAGGAAGCCCAGCGACTTGTCGACTGCCCCGTGGGCCGATTCTCCCACCGCCTTGGCGATGCGGCCGCCGATGACGCTGAAGACGATCAGGGCGATGGTGAACAGGCCGAGGGCCGTCGCGACGTTGGCGAACAGCTCGATCGGGATGAACTCGCCGACATAGGGCTGCACCGTCTCGAAGGCGTAGACGGTCACGACGACCGCGCCGACCCAGGAGACGAGGGACAGCACTTCGCGCACGAAGCCGCGCGAATAGGCGACCACCGCCGAGAGCAGGAGCAGGCCGATGACGGCGATGTCGAAGGTGTGGATGTCGCTCACGTCTGTCCCGTGCTGTAGGAGCGGCGGCCTTCGCCCCGTGTATCGCCGGACCGTGTCTCGCCGGGCTGCGTGGAAGAGGCGGGCGCGCCTTCGGGGCGATGCTCCGGCGGCTGCTCGCGGATGATGTCGACCAGTTCCTGAAGGCGCGCCAGTTCGCGCACCTGGATGCCGGGCGTCGCCTGCTCCCGCTTCGGCTTGCCTGCTTTCGCCCCACCAGTGCGGCGCGGCATCAGGGCGCCGGCGAAGCCGAGCTTGGCGGATTCCTTCAGGCGGGCCTCCGGCTGTGCCACGGGACGGATCTCGCCGGACAGGCCGATCTCGCCGAAGGCGACGGTGCCGGCGGGAACGGGCCTGGACAGAGCGGACGAGACCAGGGCGGCGGCGACCGCGAGGTCTGCCGCCGGTTCGGTCACGCGCAGTCCGCCGGCGACGTTCAGGTAGACATCGCGCATGCCGAGTTCCAGCCCGCAGCGCGACTCCAGCACCGCCATCACCATGGCGAGCCGGGAGGAGTCCCAGCCGACCACGGCGCGCCGCGGCGTCGCCAGCGACGACGGCGCCACCAGCGCCTGGATCTCGACCAGCAGCGGGCGCGTGCCCTCCATGCCGGCGAGCACCGACGAACCGCTGACCGGGTTCGCCTCGTCGCGGTCGCCGAGGAACAGCGCCGACGGGTTCGTGACCTCGGCGAGGCCGGCGCCGGTCATCTCGAACACGCCGATCTCGTCGGTGGCGCCGAACCGGTTCTTCACGCCGCGCAGGATGCGGAATTCGTGGCCGCGGTCGCCTTCGAAATAGAGGACCGCGTCGACCATGTGCTCCAGCACGCGCGGCCCGGCGATCGTGCCTTCCTTGGTCACGTGGCCGACGAGCAGCAGCGTGATGCCCAGGCGCTTGGTGAAGCGGATCAGCTCCTGGGCGCTGGCGCGCACCTGGGCGACCGTGCCGGGGGCCGAGTCGAACGTGTCGACGTACATCGTCTGGATCGAATCGATCACCAGCACGTCGGGCGGCGGTCCCGCCTCCAGCGTCGTGACGATGTCGCGCACGTCGGTGGCCGCGGCGAGGTCGATCGGCGCCTTGTCCAGCCCCATGCGGCCGGCGCGCAGGCGCACCTGGTCGACCGCCTCCTCGCCGGAGATGTAGACGCAGCGCGCGCCGCCCATCGCCAGCGACGCCACCGCCTGGAGCAGCAGGGTCGACTTGCCGATGCCGGGGTCGCCGCCGATCAGCACGCAGGAGCCGGGGACGAGGCCGCCGCCGGCCACCCGGTCCAGTTCGCCGATGCCTGTGGAACGGCGCGGCGGCGGCTCCGCCGCGCCATGCAGCGCCACCAGCTCGATGCGCCGGCCGGAGCCCTTGCCGAGGCCGCGCGGTGCCGCCTCGCGCGGCGTCTCCTCGACGATGCTGTTCCACTGGCCGCAGGCTTCGCATCGACCCGCCCACTTTCCGTAGACGGAGCCGCAGCTCTGACAGACGTAGCGGGCTGCGGCGCGCGCCATCAGTGCGGTCGCCCCCTCGTGGCCGGTTCGGTCCACGGCCTAGTCACGCCGCACCTGCATCTGGATGGGGCCTTCGGCGCGGCCGTGGATGAACTGGTCGACATAGGGGTCGCCGCTGGCGTCGATGTCGGCGACCGGGCCGGCCCAGACGATGCGGCCCTGGTGCAGCATGGCGATGCGATGCGCGATCTTGCGGGCGCTGGCCATGTCGTGGGTGATCGACAGCGCCGTGGCGCCCAGCTCGTGCACGCAGGCGACGATCAGGTCGTTGATGACGTCGCTCATGATCGGGTCGAGGCCGGTCGTCGGCTCGTCGAAGAAGATGATCTCCGGCCGGGTCGCGATGGCGCGGGCCAGCGACACGCGCTTCTGCATGCCGCCGGACAGTTCGGCGGGCGACAGGTCGGCGACCTCCGGTCCCAGGCCGACCGCGGCGAGATTCTCGATCGCCGCCTCGCGCGCCTGGCGGCGCGGCATCCGCTTGGCCTGGATCAGGCCGAAGGCGACGTTCTCCCAGACCGGCAGGCTGTCGAACAGGGCGCCGCCCTGGAACAGCATGCCGAACTTGGCGGCGATGGCCTCGCGGTCGCGGTGGCGCATGCCGACGACCTCGACGCCGTCGATCTTGATGCTGCCCCGGTCGGGCGTGAGGATGCCCAGGATGCACTTCAGCAGCACCGACTTGCCGGTACCTGAGCCGCCGATCACGACGACGGACTCGCCATCGGCGACGTCCAGGTCGACGCCGCGCAGCACCTGTTTCGCGCCGAACGCCTTGTGGAGGTCGCGCACGGCGATCTTCGGCGTTCCGCCCTGCGCGACGGGCATCGACGACATGATCGCGTCGTCCGGATCGTCCTGGGGGGGCGCAGGGGTGCGGCTGTTGGGGGCCGAGGGCGCGTCGGTCATCGGGCGAAGAACAGTTCGGTGATGATGTAGTTGGTCACCAGGATCAGGATCGCCGCCGAGACGACCGCGTTGGTCGTCGCGACGCCGACGCCCTGGGCGCCGCCGCGCGAATTGTAGCCGTGGTAGCAGCCCATCAGGGTGACGATGAAGCCGAAGGCCGCCGCCTTCACCAGCCCGGAGAAGACGTCGTTGAACTCGACGAATTCCAGCGTCTGGCGGACGTAGTTGTCCGGGTTGAAGCCCAGCTTGTAGACCGACACCAGATAGCCGCCGAGTACGCCGATGATGTCGCCGACGAACACCAGCACCGGCAGCATCGTGATGCCCGCCAGGATGCGCGGCGCCACCAGATACTTCATCGGGTTGGTGGAGAGGGTCGTGAGCGCGTCGATCTGCTCGGTCACCCGCATGGTGCCGATCTCAGCCGCCATCGAGGCGCCGATGCGGCCGGCGACCATCAGCCCCGCCAGCACCGGTGCCAACTCGCGGGTCATCGACAGGACGACGACGTTGGCGACGGCGCTCTCGGCCGAGAAGCGGGCGAAGCCGGTATAGCTCTGCAGCGCCAGCACCATGCCGCTGAACAGCGTCGTCAGCGCCACGACAGGCAGGGAGTAATAGCCGATGTCGACCAGCTGCCGCAGGATCAGGCGCGGGTACCAGGGCGGCCGGACGATGTGGCTGACGGCGTTCAGCGCGAACAGCGAGAGCCGCCCCGCCGCCTCCAGGAATGCCAGGAAGACGCTGCCGATCTGGGCGACGACGTTCATGCGCTCGGGGCCCCGCCGGTTCCGGTGTAGGTGCGGGCATAGCGGGCGCCCAGCGACGTGAGGATCTCGTATCCGATCGTGCCGGTGTCCGCCGCGACGGCGTCGATGTCGCGGTCCGGCCCGATCAGGGTCACCATGTCGCCCGGCGCCGCACCGCCCGGCACCTTCGTCACGTCGATCACGATCAGGTCCATGGATACGCGTCCCACCAGCGGTGCCGGGGTTCCGGAGACGTGGGCGACACCGCGCCCGCCGATCGAACGCAGCCAGCCGTCGGCGTAGCCCACGGCGACCGTGGCGAGCCGGCTGCCCGGTTCGACCGTGGCGGTCGCCCCGTAACCGACGCTCTCGCGCCTGTCAATGTCGCGGACCTGCAGGATGCGCCCATCGAGCCGCACGACGGGCCGCATCGGGTTCGGCAGGCCGGGCGTCGGGTTGCCGCCATAGAGGGCGTAGCCCGGCCGGCCCAGGTCGAAATGCCAGTCCGCGCCCAGGAATATGCCGGACGAGTTGGCGAAGGTGACCGGCGCGCCGGCGAAGGGTGCCGGCAGGCGCGGCAAAGCGGCGCGCATGCGGCGCAGCTGCTCCGCGTTCTGCGGATGCTCCGGTTCGTCGGCACAGGCGAGGTGGCTCATCACCCAGGCCGGCGCGATGCCGTTCAGGGCGGCGGGATGCGCCGCCAGGGCATCGACCTCGGCCGGCGACAGGCCCAGTCGGCACATACCGGTGTCGAGCTGCAGGATCGCCCGGGGCAGGTCCGCGCCGGCGCCGCCGCGGTTCTCCCGCGTGAAGGCGCCCCAGGCGTCGATGTCGTGCCCGCTGTTCAGCACCGGCATCAGGCGGTGGCGCGCATAGACCGCCTCGCAGGGGTGAACCGGTGCCGCGAGCACGCCGATCGCCGCCTGCGGCAGCAGGACCCGCAGCGCGATCGCCTCCTCCAGCTGCGCCACGAAGAAAGTGTCGCAGCCGGCCGCCGCCAGCGCCGGCGCCACGCGCATCATGCCCAGCCCATAGGCGTCGGCCTTGACCACCGCAGCGCAGGCGGCGGTCCCCATGCGGGCGCGCAGCAGCCGCCAGTTGGCGCCGATGGCGTCGAGGTCGATGGTGAGGACGGCGCCGGGACAGGTCACGGACGCGGTACCCGCAACCACGGCACGGAAGGGGCATGCGGGCGGGACGCCCGCGCTCCGAGGGCGTCAGAAGGGGACATCGCCGCCCATGCCCGTCGGTGCGAGGTTGCCGAAGCGGGTGAGCTCGGCTTCGAACAGCAGGCGCACCTTGTCGGTCGGGCCGTGACGCTGCTTGGCGACGATGACCTCCGCCATGTTGTGCACCTTGTCCATCTCGGCCTGCCACTCGGCGTGTTCGGCGGTGCCCTCGGCAGGCTCCTTGCGGCCCAGATAATACTCCTCGCGATAGACGAACATCACGACGTCGGCATCCTGCTCGATCGAGCCCGATTCGCGCAGGTCGGAGAGCTGCGGCCGCTTGTCCTCGCGCTGCTCGACGGCGCGGCTCAGCTGCGAGAGGGCCAGCACGGGCACGTCCAGTTCCTTGGCCAGGCCCTTCAGGCCGCGGGTGATCTCGGAGATTTCCTGCACCCGGTTCTCCGGCCGGCCGTTCGGCGAGCCGCGCATCAGCTGGATATAGTCGACGACGATCATGTCGAGCCGCCCTTGCGTGCGCAGCAGCCGCCGGCACCGGGTGCGCAGCGCCGACACCGACAGGGCCGGCGTGTCGTCGATGAAGATGCGCGACTTGGAGATTTCCTGCGAGGCGACGAAGACCTTCTGGAACTCGTCGTTGGTGATGGCGCCGCGCCGCACCCGGTCCGAGGACACGCCGGAATGCTCGGCGAGGATACGCAGGACGAGCTGCTCGGCCGACATTTCCAGCGAGAAGAGCGCCACGACGTGGCCGTCGACCCGCGTCCGCGTGCCGTTCTCGGCCAGTTCCTCGAACGAGGCGCGGGCCGCGTTGAAGGCGATGTTGGTGGCCAGCGCCGTCTTGCCCATGCCCGGCCGGCCGGCGAGGATCAGCAGGTCGGAGCGCTGCAGGCCGCCCAGCAGCTTGTCGAGCCCCTCCAGGCCGGTCGTCACGCCGGTCAGCATGCCCTCGCGGCGGAAGGCCGACTCGGCCATCTGCAGCGCCTTGACCAGCGTCCGATCGAAGGCTTGGAAGCCGCCCTCGATCTGGCCGGTCGAGGCCAGTTCGAACAGGCGGTGCTCCGCCTTCTCGATCTGCTGGACGGCGTTGATGTCCAGGTCGGCGCCGTAGGCCTCGTTGACCACGTCCTCGCCCAGTTCGATCAGGCTGCGGCGCAGGTGCAGGTCGTACAGCGTGCGGCCGTAGTCCTCGGCGTCGATGATGTTGAAGGCGCTGGCCGCCATCTCGGCCAGGTACCGCGCGCCGCCGACATCGGCCAGGTCGGCGTCGTTCTCGAAATAGCGCCGCAGGGTGGCCGGCGTCGCCTGCTGGCCGCGTTCGATCAGCTTGCCGCAGGCCTCGAAGATGCGGCCGTGCACGCCGTCGGCGAAATGCTCCGGCAGCAGGAATTCCGACACCTTCTCGTAGGCGCGGTTGTTGACCAGGATCGCGCCCAGCAGCGCGATCTCGATCTCGATGTTGGCGGGCGGCGAGCGGTAGGACGGCTCGCCGCCGCTCCGCTCGGTGAGGGAGGTGACGGTGGCGGGGCTGCTGTTCATCGCCGGACCTTACAGCAAACGCGGCGTCTGCGGTGGGGCGCGGTGGCCCCGACCTGTGACGGGGTTATCCCCAGGTCGGGACAACCGCCCCTGCGCCTTGCGGGCGGCGGGGGAAGCCTGTGGACAAACCTGTGCCCGCCTCTACGCCGCCATCCGCTCGCGCTCCCGGTCGACCATGTAGTCGCGGGTCAGCGGCACGGCGTTCAGCTTCTTCGAGAGCTGCAGCTGAAAGACCATCTGGCGCCAGTAGAGGAACGAGGATTCGCAGGCGAGCAGGTAGAATTCCCACATGCGCACGAAGCGCTCGTCGTAGAGGCGCAGGATCTCCTCGCGATTCTGGTCGAAGCGGCGCTTCCACTCGGCCAGGGTCTTGGCGTAGTGCAGCCGCAGGATCTCCATGTCGGTCACCCACAGGCCGGTGCGCTCGACGGCGGCGAGGGTTTCCGACAAGGCGGGGCTGTAGCCGCCGGGGAAGATGTACTTGCGGATCCAGGCGTTCGTGCTGCCCGGCGGCTCCATGCGGCCGATCGAGTGGAGCAGGGCGACGCCGTCGTCGGCCAGCAGCTCCTTCACCTTGGCGAAGAACTGCCGGTGGTGGAGCGCGCCGACATGCTCGAACATGCCGACCGAGACGATGCGGTCGTAGCGCTCGGTCTCCTCGCGATAGTCGCGCAGGTGGAAGCGCACGCGGTGCGACAGCCCGGCCTCCTCGGCGCGCCGCGTCGCCACGGCGTGCTGGCGCTCCGACAGGGTGATGCCGGTGACGTCGCAGTCGGCCTCCTTCGCCAGGTGCAGCGCCATGCCGCCCCAGCCGCAGCCGATGTCGAGCACGCGCTGGCCGGGTTCCAGCAGCAGCTTGGCGGCGATGTGCCGTTTCTTGTTCTCCTGCGCAACCTCCAGACTCTCGTTGTCGCTGCGGAAATAGGCGCAAGAATATTGCTGGTCCTTGTCGAGGAAGAGCTCGTAGAGCCTGTCCGACAGGTCGTAGTGGTGCGCGACGTTGCGGCGGGAGCGGGGCAGCGGATTGAACTGCTGCAGCGGCCGGCCGAGCTGGACCATGCGGTCGAAGAAGGCCTGCCACGGACTGCCCTCGAAGGCCTCGGCATTGACGCCGACCAGGTCGAAGAAATCTCGCAGCGTCCCTTCCTCGATGGTCAGGGTGCCGTCCATGTAGGCTTCGCCGATATAGAGGCGGGGGTTCAGGGCGAGCCGGCTGTGCAGGCGGCGGTCGTGCAGCCGGATGGCGCTGACCGGCCCGGGTTCGACCCCGCCAAACCGGTGCACGTGCCCGTCGGCGTCGGTCAGGCGCAGGGCGCCCTTGCGGATGATCCGCTTCAAGAGCTTGGCGAAGAGCATGGTCCCCGATCCCCCCTGAGGTTGCGGAACGATCTCGACGTGGCCGAAGTCTAGCCAGCGATACTGCGGGTGGGTACCCCCAAAACGAAGGACGGGGCGGATCGAAAGATCCGCCCCGTCAAACATTTGGCTACCCGCCGCGGCCGCCGTGCGGCCATGTCGCCCCGTGCGGGCGACCGCGCCGGTCAGGCGTTGTCGTCGTCGCGCTCGGGCGCACCGCCGAGGAACTCCTCGAGGCCGGCGCCGAGCTCGAAGTCGCGCTCTTCCTCGACCGGGGCGTTCACGTTCTCGCCGCGCGCCTGGCGTGCCGCCTCGTCCTCGGTCCGCGCCACGTTGGCGACGACGCTGATCGCGACTTCCGGGTGCAGGTTCACGGTGACCGTGTGCAGCCCCAGCATCTTGATCGGCTGGCCGAGCTGGACCTGACGGCGGTCGACCGACACGCCGCCCGCCTGCATCGCCTCGGCGAGATCGCGTACCGAGACCGAGCCGTAGAGCTGGCCGCTGTCGCCGGCCTGACGGATCAGAGTGACGGTCATGCCGTCGATCTTGCTCGCGACCGATTCGGCCTCGCGGCGACGCTCGAGGTTCATCGCCTCCAGCTGCGCGCGCTGCTTCTCGAACTGGGCGAGATTGGCCTTGTTGGCGCGAAGGGCCTTCTTCTGCGGCAGAAGGTAGTTCCGGGCATAGCCCGGCTTCACCTTCACCACGTCCCCCATCTGCCCCAGGCTCGGGACACGCTCCAGAAGGACGATGTCCATCAACATGCTCATTCCTCCTCGGGTCCCCGCGGCCGCCCGTAGCGGAGCCGCAGTTTTGCGAACGGCTCCAACAGGCCAGCCACGGTAACGACCAGGGCCGGCCACCCGGAAACGATCAGGACCAGGTAAAAAATCGACAGCGACAGTGTCCGGGCCGAAACACGGTTCGCCAGGGCATGGACGACGCCCAGGCCCTGTAAGAAGAACGGCACGGCGAACACGATCGCCAGATTGCCCGCGATATAGCCCACCGTGCCGCTCGCCACAATGGCAAAGAGCAGGCAGGCACCGAGGGCGTAGTACGGCCATACAGGCAGGACGAGTTCCGCGAGCGGCGGCGAGGGGCGGATGTTGCGGCCGAAGCCGGACAGCACGCCCTGGGCGAGGCTGCCGTTCACCGTCATCATCACGATCCAGGAAACGCCGATGGCTCCCGGGAAAAAGCCGGCCAGGCTGTCGGCGAAGGCGCGGCGCTCGGCCTCGTCCATGCCGGCCTGCATCATCCCCTGAAGCGCACTGTCCAGCGTGTCGCGCACGCCGGCGCGCAGCCCATCCTCGCCGCCGCCGAAAGCGAGCGCTGCAGCCAGGATGCCGGCCGCCGCCATGCCGGAGAGCAGGGCGATCAGATGACCTGGCGGATACCAGACGATGGTGCCGTCGGGTGCCGGCCGGTTGAGCAGCGCCTGACGCACGATCACGAGCAGCGGCGCCACGCTGGTGGCGACGAACAGCAGGCCGGCATAGACGCTGCCGGCCGCCGCCACGACGACGGTCGCGAGCACGCCCGCGGTGACCGCGGGCGATAGGCCGAGGCCGAAGCCGATGAGGAAGAGCGGGACCTGGGACAGATAGGCGAAGAGCGTGCCCCCCATCGTCCCCGTCATGAGGGCGAGGTAGAGGAGGCCGCTCGCTGCCCCGCCTGCCAGGGCGAGAAGGACCGATCTCGGCATCCCGTCTGCTCCGCTCGCGGTCCCGGCCGCCGCCCCCGAAAGAAAGAACGGGGGGAGGCCGCCGTCAGCCGTTACTGGAGGATGTAGGGCAGAAGGCCGAGGAAGCGGGCGCGCTTGATCGCCTGGGCGAGTTCGCGCTGCTTCTTCGCGGACACCGCGGTGATGCGGCTCGGCACGATCTTGCCGCGCTCCGAGACGAAGCGCTGCAGGAGCCGGATGTCCTTATAATCGATGGTCGGCGCGTTCGGCCCGGCGAACGGGCAGGACTTGCGGCGGCGGAAGAAGGGGCGGCGCGGACCGCCGCCACCGCCACCGGAGCGCTGTGCGGAAGCGTTCATTCCGATGCTCCTTCGCTGGTGGTTTCGTTACGGTCGCTCCGCTCCGGGCGGTCGCCGCGGTCACGGTCGCCGCGCTCCGGTCGGTCGCCACGCTCGGGCCGGTCGCCGCGCTCGCCACGGCGGCGATCGTCGCGGGACGACCGCGCCTGCATCATCGCCGACGGGCCTTCCTCGATCGCATCGATGCGGATCGTCACGTAGCGCAGCACGTCCTCGCTGAGGCGCATCTGCCGCTCCATCTCCTGGATGGCGTCGGACGGGGCGTCCAGGTCGAACATCACATAGTGCCCCTTCCGGTTCTTCTTCATCCGGAAGGCCAGGTTCTTCAGGCCCCAGTGCTCGCGCTTGGCGATCGAGCCGCCGCGCTCCTCGACGACGGCAGCCAACTGATCGGCCAGCGCCTCGACCTGGGTCCCCGACATGTCCTGGCGGGCGATGATCACGCTCTCGTAATAAGGCATAGGTTCCTTGATCTCCCGCGTCAGGCCGGTCCCGTATCGCCGACCGACCTGCATTGAACCCGCGTCAGATAGTACTTAAAGCGGGCCTGCAAACCCTTGCATTCCGCCCATGACGAATTCTCCGCAAAAACCGAGTGGTTCTGCGGCGGCTCCGTCCGGAAAGAGCCGCGCTTATACACGATTCCCGGGACCGTGCAAGCAGAGGCGGCACGACGCCGCAACATAACCGACACGCGGCTTGACAGGGCCGCACGGCGCCCTTCATTGAACCGCAACTTGCAGGGAGGAAGAGAGAATATGGAGCGCGCCTTCGTCTTTCCGGGGCAGGGGTCCCAGGCCGTGGGGATGGGCAAGGCCCTGGCCGAGGCCTATCCCGCCGCGCGCGAGGTGTTCCAGGAGATCGACGACGCGCTGTCGCAGCGCCTGTCGAAGCTGATGTTCGAGGGGCCGGCGGAGGAGCTGACCCTGACCGAGAACGCGCAGCCGGCGCTGATGGCGGTCAGCATGGCGCTGGTCCGCGTCCTCCAGGCCGAGGCGGGCGTCAACCTGCAGCGCAGGGGCCGCTTCGTCGCCGGCCACTCGCTGGGCGAATATTCGGCGCTGGCCGCGGCCGGTGCCCTGCCGGTGGCCGAGGCGGCGCGGCTGCTGAAGCGGCGCGGGCAGGCGATGCAGGGCGCCGTGCCGGTCGGCGTCGGCGCCATGGCGGCGATCCTCGGCCTCGAACTCGACGCGGTGCGCGCCGTCGCCGACGAGGCGGCCGAGGGGGAGGTCTGCGGCCTCGCCAACGACAACGCCCCCGGCCAGATCGTGCTGAGCGGCGACAAGGCCGCCGTCGAGCGCGCCGTGGCGCTGGCCAAGGGGCGCGGCGGCAAGGCGATCATGCTGCCCGTCAGCGCGCCGTTCCACTGCACCTTGCTGCAGCCGGCCGCCGACGCGATGGCCGCGGCGCTCGCCGGCGCCTCGCTCGCCGAGCCGCACCTGCCGCTCGTCTCCAACGTGACCGCCGCGGCCGTCACCGACCCCGGCGACATCCGCGACCTGCTGGTCCGGCAGGTGACGGCGATGGTGCGCTGGCGCGAGAGCGTGCTCTACATGAAGGCGGAGGGGGTCGAGCAGCTGGTCGAACTCGGCGCCGGCAAGGTGCTGACCGGCATGGTGCGCCGCATCGATCCCGACTTGACCGGCCTGTCGGTGCAGACCCCGGCCGACCTGGACGGGTTCGTGAAGCAGCTCTGACCCCGGCTCCGGCCGACCGCACGACTGGCCGACACTCACTATATGAGAGGACTGATGTTCGATCTGACCGGCCGCAAGGCGCTCGTCACCGGGGCATCCGGCGGCATCGGCGGCGCCATCGCCCGCGCGCTGCACGCCCGGGGCGCCACCGTGGCGCTGTCGGGCACCCGGCTCGAGCCACTCGAGGCGCTCGCCGCCGAACTGGGCGAGCGCACCCACGTCCTGCCCTGCGACCTGCGCGACGCCGCGGCGACCGACGCGCTCGTCGGCCAGGCCGAGGCGGCGATGGGCCAGCTCGACATCCTGGTCAACAATGCCGGCCTCACCCGCGACGGCCTCGCCATGCGCATGCGCGACGAGGACTGGCAGGCGGTGCTGGACGTCAACCTGACGTCGGCCTTCCGCCTGTCGCGCGCCGCGCTGAAGGGCATGATGAAGCGCCGCCACGGCCGCATCGTCGGCATCACCTCGGTGGTGGGCGTCACCGGCAACCCCGGCCAAGCGAACTATGCGGCGTCGAAGGCGGGCATGATCGGCATGACCAAGTCGCTGGCGGCCGAGGTCGGCAGCCGCGGCATCACCGTGAACTGCGTCGCCCCCGGCTTCATCGCGACCGCGATGACCGACGTGCTGAAGGACGAGCAGCGCACGGCCCTGCTGGGCCGTATTCCGGCCGGGCGCCTGGGCGACGTGGCCGACATCGGCGCCTCGGTGGTGTATCTCGCGAGCGACGAGGCGTCTTATGTGACGGGCCAGACCTTGCACGTAAATGGCGGCATGGCCATGATTTGACGGCATCACCGCTTGGGTTTGACCGCCGGGGCGGGCACGTGCATAACGTCCTGCGGAACGCTGGCCACGCTGCGGCTTTCATGTTAGGTACCCGGCCCTTGCCGCCGGTTTTCGGGATCGGCCTGCGGCAATCGCCTCATCCGATCAAGCACACTAGAGAAATTCTCGAGGTAGCCTCTCCATGAGCGACATTGCCGAGCGCGTTAAGAAGATCGTTGTGGAGCACCTTGGCGTCGATGAGGCCAAGGTCACCGAAGGCGCCAGCTTCATCGACGATCTCGGGGCCGACAGCCTCGACACCGTCGAGTTGGTGATGGCCTTCGAGGAAGAGTTCGGGGTCGAGATCCCGGACGACGCGGCGGAAAAGATCATCACGGTCAAGGACGCCGTCGACTTCATCAAGGAACACGCTGCCTGACTTGCCTGCGGGCATTGGAGCGCATGGACGCGGCGCCGGGCCAATACCGGGGCCGCGTCGCGCGACTAGGCCGGAGACAGAGATGAGACGCGTTGTGGTGACCGGCATGGGCGTCGTCTCGCCGCTCGGATGCGGTGCGGATGCCTGTTGGAACCGGCTCGTCGAGGGTGAATCGGGCATAACTGCCATTCAGTCCTTCGACGTGTCCGATCTTCCGGCGAAGATCGCGGGACAGGTGCCGCGGGGGGAGACCGCCGAAGGTCGTTGGAATCCCGACGACTGGATGGAGCCGCGCGAGCAGCGGAAGGTCGACCGTTTCATCGTGTACGGCGTCGGTGCCGCGGCGATGGCGATCGAGGATTCCGGCTGGAAGCCGACCGACGAGGAGTCGTGCGAGCGCACCGGCGTCATGATCGGCTCCGGCATCGGCGGCCTGCAGGCGATCGAGGAAGCCGCCGTCCTGCTGAAGGACCGCGGGCCGCGCCGCATCAGCCCGTTCTTCATTCCCTCCGCGCTGATCAACCTCGCCTCCGGGCACGTGTCGATCAAGCACGGGTTCAAGGGACCGAACCACTCGGTCGTGACCGCCTGTGCCACGGGTGCGCACGCCATCGGCGATGCCGCCCGGCTGATCGCCTTCGACGACGCCGACGTCATGGTGGCCGGTGGCGCCGAGGCCGCGGTCTGCCGCCTCGGCATCGCGGGCTTCTCCGCCTCGCGTGCCCTGTCGACCCACTTCAACGACACGCCGGAGCGCGCATCGCGTCCCTGGGACCGTGAACGCGACGGCTTCGTCATGGGCGAAGGCGCCGGCATCGTCGTGCTCGAGGAGTACGAGCACGCGAAAAAGCGCGGCGCCAAGATCTATGCCGAGGTCGTCGGCTACGGCATGTCGGGCGACGCCCACCACATCACGGCCCCCGCCGAGGACGGCAGCGGCGGCTTCCGCGCGATGCGCATGGCGCTGAAGCGGGCCGGGCTCAACCCCGAGGACATCGACTACGTCAACGCGCACGGCACCTCGACGCCGCTCGGCGACGAGATCGAACTGGGTGCGGTGAAGCGCCTGTTCGGCGACCACGCCTACAAGATCTCGATGTCGTCGACGAAGTCGGCCGTCGGGCATCTGCTGGGCGCCGCCGGCAGCGTCGAGGCGATCTTCTCGATCCTGGCGATGCGCGACGGCGTGGTCCCGCCGACGCTGAACCTCGACAATCCGTCCGAGGGCTGCGACATCGACCTGGTGCCGAAACAGGCGAAGCAGCGCAAGGTGCGGCACGCCCTCTCCAACTCCTTCGGCTTCGGCGGGACCAACGCCTCGCTGATCTTCGCGCCGGCGCCCTGACCCCCGGGTCGTGACTTCCGGGGCCCGCTTCACCGCCGTCTCGTCCGCCCCCGTGGCGACCGCCGTCGTCGCGACCGCCGTCGTCGCGATATCCGGGCCGTGAAACGGCTTCTCCTCGTCCTCTTCGTGCTCCTGGCCGGCGCCGGCGTCGGTGCCGGCATCTGGGGCTGGCGCGAATACACCGCTCCGGGTCCCCTGCCGACCGAGCGGCACATCGTCGTCGAGCGGGGCGAGGGGACGCGGTCGATCGCGCGCGACCTCGTCGATGCGGGCGTCATCCGCCATGACTGGACCTTCCTCGCGGCGCTGCGCCTGCGCGACGTGCACGGCCAGCTGAAGGCCGGCGAGTACGCCTTCCCCCCCGGCATCAGCCTGCGCGGCGCGATCGACAAGATGATCGCGGGCGACACGGTCGTGCGGCGCATCACGCTGGCCGAAGGGCTGACCGTGGCCGAGGTACTGCGGCGGGTCGGCGAGGCTGAAGGCCTGACCGGCGACCCGCCGGCCGTCGCCGAGGGCCGCCTCCTGCCCGACACCTATCACTATGTCTGGGGCGAGAGCCGCGCCGCCGTGGTCGAACGGATGCGCAAGGCGATGGATACGGCGCTCGCCACGGTCTGGGAGAGCCGGCCCGAGGACACGCCGCTGGCGACCCCGGACGAACTGCTCACCCTCGCTTCCATCGTCGAGAAGGAGACCGGTGTCGCGTCGGAGCGGCCGCGCGTCGCCGCCGTCTTCCTCAACCGCCTGCGCCGCGGCATGAAGCTGCAGTCGGATCCCACCGTCATCTACGCGCAGACCCGCGGCGAGCGCCCGCAGGACGGGCCGATCACCCGCAGCGACCTGCAGGCGGAAGACCCCTACAACACCTATCACGTCGCGGGCCTTCCCCCGGGGCCGATCGCCAATCCCGGACTCGCGTCGCTGCAGGCGGTGGTGGCGCCGGCCGAGACGGACGATCTCTATTTCGTCGCCGACGGCACCGGTGGGCACGCCTTCGCCCGCACCCTGGCCGAGCACAACCGCAACGTCGTGCGCTGGCGCCGGCTGCAGCGCGCCGAGCGGGAGAAGACGAAGGACGCGTCGAACTAGCGACCTTCCGCGCCGTTGGACGTTGGTCGGCACAGGGCTTCCGCCCTGCCGCCTCGTCGAACCGCCTCCGGGAGTCCGCATGTCGCGTCGCACCGTCTCGCTCGTCGTCGTGGCGTTCCTGCTCGTCCTGCTCGTCCTCATCGCCCCGGACGTGCTGCTGCTCGTGTTCGCCGGCGTGCTGTTCGGCGTCATGCTGCAGGGCGGCGGCAGCTGGATCGCCGCCAAGACCGGGATCCACTATCGGTTCGGGCTGGCGATATTCGTGGTGCTGCTGGTGGGCACCGCGGTGGTGGCGGCGACCAGTGCGGCGCCGGCGCTCATCGATCAGTTCAACGAACTCTGGCGGCAGGTGCCCGACGCGGCGGGGAAGCTCGCGGCGCGGCTGGACGACTATTCCTGGGGCAAGTCCCTCCTCGATGCGATCCGGCCGCGCGAGCTGCTCTCCGCCCGGAGCGGCGGCATGGCCGCCTCGGCCCTGTTCTCGACCTTCGGCGCGCTCGGCAGCTTCGTCCTGATCCTGTTCATCGGCATCTATCTGGCCGTCGCTCCCGGCCTCTACGCCCAGGGCGCCACGGCGCTGTTCGCGCCCTCGGTGCGGCCGCGGGCTCACAAGGCCCTGCGGCTCGGCGTGCACACGCTGCGGCACTGGATCGGCGCGCAGCTGATCTCGATGACGGTGGTCGGCGTGCTGACCGGGCTGGGGCTGTGGCTGCTCGGCATCCCGCTCGCCTTCATCCTCGGCGCGCTGGCCGCGCTGCTCGCCTTCATCCCGAACATCGGGCCGATCCTGGCCGCCGTGCCGGCCGTGCTCCTCGCCTTCGCCGACGGCCCGACGACGGTGCTCTGGGTCGTCGGCATCTATGTCGCCGTTCAGACGGTGGAGAGCTACCTGATCACCCCGGTCGTCCAGCAGGAGAGCGTGTCGCTGCCGCCGGTGCTGACGATCTCGGTGCAGCTTTTGCTCGGCTCGCTCTACGGCATCCTCGGGCTCGCACTGGCGACGCCGCTCGCCGCCCTCGGGCTCGCCCTGATCGGCAGCTTCTATGTGGGCGACTATCTGAACGACGAGCCGGTCGCGGCGCCGGCACCGAATGAGACTGGCACCGACTGAGAGACGCCATGCCTCCCGACCATCGCGACCCTTCGCAGGCCCTTCTCGTCCCGGGCGGCAACTGCTGGCGGATCGAGCGGGCCGACCGCTTCGCGCTGATCGTCGACGCCGCCGACTATTTCAAGACGGTCAAGGCGGCGATCCTCAACGCACGTCATTCGGTCATGCTGATCGGCTGGGACTTCGACACCCGGATCCGCCTGGAGCCGGGTGTCGACGACCAGACGGGGCCGGAAAAACTGGGCCGCTTCCTGAACTGGGTCGCGAAGCGGCGGCCGGAGCTGAAGATCCGGATCCTCAAATGGCGGCTCGGCACACTCCAGTCGCTCGGCCGTGGCGCCACGCCGCTGTTCATCCTGAACTGGATCACCCTGCGCCGCATCCGGCTCAAGCTGGACGGCGTGCATCCGCCGGGTGCCGCGCACCATCAGAAGCTGGTGGTGATCGACGACGCCCTCGCCTTCTGCGGCGGCATCGACATGACGACCGACCGATGGGACACCCGCGCCCACCCCGACCACGACCCTCTCCGCACCAACCCCGGCGGCCACGAGCACGCGCCCTGGCACGACGCCACCACGGCGGTCGACGGCGCCCTGGCGCGGGCGCTGGGCGACCTCGCGCGCATGCGCTGGGAGTGGGCGACGGGTGAGCGGCTGGAGCCGCCGTCGCCCGATGCCGACCCGTGGCCGGACCGGCTGGAGCCGACCCTGACCGACGTCGATGTCGGCATCGCCCGGACGCTTCCGGCGATCGACGGACGCGAGCAGGTGGCCGAGATCGAGCGGCTCTATCTCGACGCCATCGCCGCGGCGAAGCGGTCGATCTACGTCGAGAGCCAGTATTTCGCCTCGCGCATGCTGGCCGAGGCGCTGATCGCCCGGTTGAGGGAGCCGGACGGGCCGGAGATCCTGCTGGTCAATCCGGAGTCGGCCGACGGCTGGCTGGAACAGACGGCGATGGATTCGGCCCGGTCGCGCCTGCTGCACCTGATCGCGCGGAACGACCCGCACGGCCGCTTCGCCATCTTCCACCCCGTGACCGAGGGCGGCCGGCCGATCTACGTCCACGCCAAGGTGATGGTCGTCGACGACCGGCTGCTGAAGGTCGGCTCCTCAAACCTGAACAACCGGTCCCAGGGGTTCGACAGCGAGTGCGACCTGGTGGTCGAGGCGGCGCCCGGCAGCCTCGCCGAGGCCGGCCTGCGCGCCCGCATCGCCGGCGTTCGGGATGACCTGCTCGCCGAACATCTCGGCACGACGCCCGCGGCGGTCGCGGCGGCGGTGGCCGAGCATCACGGCTCGCTGCTCGGTGCCGTGGCGGCACTCAACCCGAAGACCGGCCGCCGCCTGGCCCCGCTGCGCCCGCGGCCGCTGACCGCGGTCGAGGAGGCGGTCGCCGAGACAGACCTCGTCGACCCCGAGCCGCCGAAAGGCCCCTGGCGCCGCTTCCGCCGCAGGCTGCGCCGCCGCTGAATTGTTGTACCGATCACGTACGGTTCAGGCATGCGCACGACATCGTACAGCGACCTGCGCCGCAATCTCGCGGCGATGCTCGCCAGCGTGTTGGACGACCACACGCCGGTGATCATCACCCGCGACCGCGGCAATCCGGCGGCGGTTCTGATCTCGCTCGGGATTTCGCCTCCTAGGAGGAGACGCTGCATCTCCTGCGCAGTCCGCGCAATGCCGACCGCCCGCTCGAAGCGGTGGAAGCGCTGGAGGGCGGCGGCGGGACCGAGCGCGAGATCGACCCGTGCGGGCCGATCCCTGAGGGCCGGTCGTTGAAGATCGTCCTCCACGAAAAGGCGTGGGAAGACGAGCTGCACTGGCAGGCGAGCGATGCGAAGCTCCTCCTGCGGCTGAACGGCCTGATCCGCGAATGCTGCCGCACGCCGTTCGCCGGTACCGGCAAACCGGAGCCGCTGCGCGGTCCGCTCTCCGGCTGGTGGTCGCGCCGGCTGACCAAGGAGCATCGTCTGGTCTATCGGCCGAGCGAGGACGCACTGCCCATCGTGCAGTGCCGGTATCGCTACTGATCCTCTCAGTCGAAATGCCTCTCCGCCCGGATTCCTTGACGGTCCCGCGGCCCGCCCCTAGGTTCCGCGGCTTCGGAGGGTCTCCAGACATGAGTCGCGACTACAAGTCGACCGTATTCCTGCCGCGCACCGACTTTCCCATGCGCGGCAACCTGCCGGTGCGGGAGCCGGACCTGCTGGCGCGGTGGGCGCGCGACGATCTCTATCGTCTGCAGCGCGAGGCGTCGAAGGGCCGCGAGAAGTTCGTCCTGCACGACGGGCCGCCCTATGCGAATGGCCACCTGCACATCGGCCATGCCCTCAACAAGATCCTGAAGGACGTGATCAACCGCGCCCAGCAGATGCTGGGCAAGGACGCGAACTACGTCCCCGGCTGGGACTGCCACGGCCTGCCGATCGAGTGGAAGGTCGAGGAGGAGTATCGCGCCGCCGGCAAGAACAAGGACGAGGTGCCGATCCTGGAGTTCCGGCAGGAGTGCCGCGACTTCGCCGCCAAGTGGATCGCCATCCAGTCGGAGGAGTTCCAGCGCCTGGGCGTGATCGGCGACTGGAAGGACCCCTACAAGACCATGGCGCTGAAGGCCGAGGCGCAGATCGCGCGCGAGATCGGCAAGTTCGCCATGAACGGCAGCCTGTATCGCGGCGCCCGGCCCGTGCTGTGGTCGGTGGTCGAGAAGACGGCACTCGCCGACGCCGAGGTGGAGTATCACGACCACACCTCGCACACGATCCACGTCGCATTTCCGGTCGTCTCCGGCAAGGGCGTGCCCGAGGGCGCGTCGGTCGTCATCTGGACGACGACGCCCTGGACCATCCCCGGCAACCGCGCCATCGCGGTGGCGGCCGAGGAGCCGTACGTCGCGCTGCGCGTGACCGAGGCGGGCGAGGGGTCGATGGTGGCCGTCGGCGCCGTCTATCTGGTCGCCGAACCGCTGATCGAGAATTTCTGCCGCGACGCGAAGATCGCCGCCCACGAGGTGGTCGCGACTTTCCGCGGTGAGGACTTGGTGGGCACGGTCTGCCGGCATCCGCTGCACGGCCAGGGCTACGATTTCGAGGTTCGCGTCTTCGCCGGCGAGTTCGTGACGATGGACGCGGGCACGGGCTTCGTGCACATCGCACCGGGCCACGGCGCCGACGACTTCGTGCTGGGCAAGGCGAACGGTGTCGAGGTGCCGGAGACGGTCGGGCCGGACGGCGCCTATTTCCGCCACGTGCCGCTGTTCGCCGGAAAGCGGGTCTATTCCGACCAGGGCAAGGAAGGCGACGCCAACAAGGCCGTCATCGCCGCGCTGCGCGATGCCGGGCGGCTGCTGTCGGCCGGCCGCATCCGCCATTCCTACCCGCATTCCTGGCGCTCGAAGGCGCCGCTGATCTTCCGCAACACGGCCCAGTGGTTCATCTCGATGGACGACACGGGGCTGCGCGACAAGGCGCTCGCCGCCATCGACGCGACGCGCTTCGTGCCGCAGGCGGGGCGCAACCGGCTCTATTCGATGATCGAGGGCCGGCCCGACTGGTGCATCTCGCGCCAGCGGGCCTGGGGCGTGCCAATCCCGGTCTTCGTGCATCGTGAGACCGGCAAGATCCTGTGCGACCAGGCGGTGTTCGACCGGGTCGGGCAGGCGTTCGAGGAGGAGGGCGGCGACGCCTGGTTCTCGTCCGACCCGTCGCGCTTCCTCGGCAACGCCTACGACCCCGAGGATTACGAGCAGGTCCGCGACATCGTCGAGGTCTGGTTCGAATCCGGCTCGACCCACGCCTTCGTGCTGGAGCAGCGCCCCGACCTGCAATGGCCGGCCTCGCTCTACCTGGAAGGCTCGGACCAGCATCGCGGCTGGTTCCATTCCTCGCTGCTGGAATCCTGCGGCACGCGCGGCCGCGCGCCCTACGACGCGGTGCTGACCCACGGCTTCGTCCTCGACCAGAACGGCGAGAAGATGTCGAAGTCGAAGGGCAACGTGACGGCGCCGCAGGAGGTCGTCGGCCAGTACGGCGCCGACATCCTGCGCATCTGGGTGGTCGGCTCGGACTATTCCGAGGACCTGCGCATCGGCCCGGCGATCCTGAAGCACCAGGCCGATCTCTACCGCCGGGTGCGCAACACGCTGCGCTATCTGCTGGGCGCCCTCGACGGCTTCACGCCCGCCGAGACGCTGCCGGTCGCCCAGATGCCCGAGCTGGAGCGCTGGGCGCTGCACCGGCTGTGGGAGATGGATCGGCTCGTGCGGCGCTGCATCGCCGACTACGACTTCCATACGCTGTGGACGGCGCTGCACACCTTCTGCGCGGTCGACCTGTCGGCCTTCTATCTCGATATCCGCAAGGATTCGCTCTACTGCGACCGGCCGGACAGCGTCCGCCGGCGCGCCTGCCGCACCGTGCTCGACAGGCTGTTCGAATGCCTGACGATCTGGCTGGGACCGATCGTCTGCTTCACGGCGGAGGAGGCGTGGCTGGCGCGCACCGGCGACGCGCCCGGCAACAGCGTCCACCTTCAGACTTGCCCGGAGATCCCCGAAGCGTGGCGCGACGATGCGCTCGCCGAGCGCTGGGCCAAGGTGCGGGCGGTGCGGCGCGTCGTCACCGGCGCGCTGGAGCTGGAGCGGGCCGAGAAGCGGATGGGATCGAGCCTGCAGGGCGCGCCGCTGATCTGGGCGTCGCCCGCGCACGTCGCGGCCCTCGAGGGGCTCGACCTCGCCGAACTGGCGATCACGTCCCAGGCGGAGTTGCAGACCGGCGTGCCGCCCGAGGGCAGCTTCACCCTGCCCGACGTGCCGGGCGTCGGCGTCCAGGCGCGCCTGTCGCCGCACGCGCGCTGCGAGCGCTGCTGGCAGCACCTGCCGGACGTGGGCGCCGTGGCGGCCCATCCCGACCTGTGCGGGCGCTGCGCCGACGCGGTGATCGCGATCGACGCGGCGGCGGCGGAATAGCATGCGCCTGGGCATCGGACTCGCCGCGGCCATCCTGGTCCTCGACCAGGTCACGAAGTGGCTGGTGCTCTACTGGGTCATGGACCCGCCGCGGGTCATCCCGCTGCTGCCCTTCTTCAACCTCGTCGTCGTCTGGAACGAGGGCGTCAGTTTCGGCATGTTCGGCGGCGGTACGGTGCCGCCGGCGGTGTTCGTCGGCCTGTCGGCCGCCATCTCCGTGGCGATGCTGATCTGGCTGCGCCGCGCCGACAGCCTCTGGACGCAGCTCGCCATCGGCCTCGTCGTCGGTGGCGCGATCGGCAATGCCCTGGACCGGCTCGTCTTCGGTGCGGTTTTCGACTTTCTCGACGTGCATGTCGCCGGCTGGCACTGGCCCGCCTTCAACGTGGCGGACTCCGCCATCTGCATCGGCGTCGTGCTCCTTCTCGTGGAATCCTTGCTTCCGGAGCGCAAGGCTTCCACATAGCGCCGGAAAAGCGGGAGGTCTGAAACGTGTCTGCTCTGCGCATATCCGTTCCGGTGGCGATCGCTGCGGCCGTGCTGGTCGCGGGCTGCGGCGGCAACGTCAAGCAGCAGCTCGGCATCGCCAAGCGTGCCCCTGACGAGTTCAGCGTCGTCACGCGTGCCCCTCTCAGCATGCCGCCGGACTACGGCCTGCGCCCGCCGCGACCCGGCGAGCGCCGTCCGCAGGAACCGACGATGCGTGCCCAGGCGCGCGGCGTCCTGGTGCCGAACGCGGCGGGCGACGATCTCGCCGCCGCGGTGCCCGGCGGGACGACCGGCATGACGGCGGGCGATTCGGCACTGCTCGCGCGGGTCGGCACCGAGCCCGTGTCCGAGGACATCCGCCGGCAGATCGACAGCGAGACGGCGCGTCTCGACGCGGACGAGCGGAACCTGATCGAGCGCATGATGTTCTGGCGCGAGCAGCCGCCGCCCGGCGATGTCGTCGACCCGCTCAAGGAGACCCAGCGGCTGCAGGAAAACGCGGCGCTCGGCAAGAGCACGACCGACGGCGATACCCCGCGGATCGAACGCAAGCCCGTCGTCCGCAACAGCATCTTCTGAACCGGAGCCCCGGAGCGGCCCATATGACCTCGCCCGTGCGCCCGCGCCGCCTCGCCCTAATCGCAGCGGCCATGGCCGCGCTGGTGCTGTGCGCGGCCCCTTTTGCGCCCCGATCGGCCGACGCCGCCGTCTTCGACCCGAAGACGTTCACCCTGGATAACGGGCTTCGGGTGGTGCTGGTCGAGAACCACCGCGTGCCGGCGGTGGTCCAGATGGTCTGGTACAAGGTCGGCGCCGCCGACGAGCCGCGCGGCAAGTCCGGCATCGCGCATTTCCTCGAGCATCTGATGTTCAAGGGCACGGCGACCATGCAGCCGGGCGAGTTCTCGAAGGTCGTCGCCCGGCACGGCGGCCGCGACAACGCCTTCACCTCCCAGGACTACACCGCCTATCACCAGACCGTGGCGAAGGATTATCTCGACCTCGTCATGAAGATGGAGGCGGACCGGATGAGCAATCTGGTCCTGACCGACGCGGTGGTCGATCCCGAGCGCGACGTCATCCTGGAGGAGCGCCGCGCGCGCATCGACAACCAGCCGCCGGCCCTGCTCGGCGAGGCGATGGACAGCGCGCTCTACCGCAACCATCCCTACCGGATCCCGGTGATCGGTTGGGCCTCCGAGATGGCCGGGCTGACGACCGCCGACGCGCTCAGCTTCTACAAGCGGCACTACGCGCCGAACAACGCGATCCTGGTGGTCGCCGGCGACGTCTCGCTGGAAGAGCTGAAGCGCCTCGCCCAGGAGCATTACGGCGACATCCCGCGCGGGCCGGACATCGAGCGCGAGCGGGTGACAGAGCCGCCGCAGCTGGCGGCGCGCCGGGTGACGCTGGAGAGTCCGCAGGTCCGCGAGCCGACGCTGCGCCGGAACTATTACGCGCCGAGCGCGACGGCGGGCGCCACCCAGCACGCCTATGCGCTGGAGGTGCTGAGCGAGATCCTCGGCGGCCCGACCGGCCGGCTCTACCGCGACCTGGTGATCGAGCGCGGGCTCGCCGCGGCGGCGGGTGCCTGGTATTCGCCGGACTCGCTCGACATGACGAAGTTCGGCTTCTACGCGGTGCCGCGCCAGGGGAAGAGCGTCGAGGCCGTCGAGGCGGCGCTGGACGAGGCAATCGCGAAGCTGCTGCGCGAGGGGGTCACGGTCGACGAGGTCGCCGACGCGACGAAGCGGCTGAAGGCTTCCGCCGTCTTCGCCCGCGACGACCTGGAGACGGCGGCACGGGTGCTCGGTGCCGCACTCGCAACGGGCCGGTCGATCGACGATGTCGAGCAGTGGCCGGCGCGGATCGGCGCGGTGACGGCGGAGCAGGTGAACATCGCGGCCCGCGCCGTGCTCAAGCCGGAAGGCTCCGTCACCGGCATCCTGCTGCCCAAGCCCGCCGAGGCCGCCTCCGCGGCACCCGCCCAGGCTCCGACGCCGACACCCGCGGACGCCCCTGCCGGAGCGCCGCAGCCCTCCCAGCCGGCGAGGAACCCGTCGTGAGCGGAGCGACCATGCGAAACGCCGCCTGCCGCCTCGTCCTCTTCATCGTCCTGCTGGTTGCGCCACACATTCCTCCCGCCCTCGCGGCGGAGGTGCAGCGCGTCGTCAGCCCGGGCGGCATCGAGGCGTGGCTCATCGAGGACCACATGGTGCCGGTCCTGTCGCTGCGGATGGCCTTCCGCGGCGGCGCCGCGCTGGATCCCGAGGGGAAGGCCGGCACCGCCAACATGGCGGCCTCCCTGCTCGACGAGGGGGCCGGCGATCTCGACAGCGAGGCCTTTCAGAAACGCCTCGCCGACCTGTCGATCTCGCTCGGCTTCAGTGCCGGGCGCGACAGCGTCGAGGGCAGCCTCGGCACGCTGACCGAGAATCGCGACGAGGCCTTCCGCCTGCTGTCGCTGGCGCTGACCGAGGCGCGCTTCGATCCCGAGCCGGTGCAGCGGGTGCGCGACCAGATCGCCAGCAGCCTCGCGCGGCGTGCCGTGGATCCCGGCTGGATCGCGTCGCGCACCTTCATGGAGCTGGTCTTCGCGGGGCATCCCTATGCGTCGCCGGTGGACGGCACCCTGGAGACGCTGCCGCGCATCGCGGTCGAGGACCTGCGGGCCTTCGTGAAGACGCGGCTCGCCCGCGACAATCTCATCGTCGGCGTCGCCGGCGACATCACGGCGGCCGAACTGGGACCGTTGCTCGACAAGGCGTTCGCCGGCCTGCCGAAGACGGCGGGTGCGGTCGACGTGCCGGCGGCGACGCTGCGCAACGGCGGTGAGACCGTGGTGATCGAGCGTCCGGTGCCGCAGAGCGTCGCCCTGTTCGGCGAGAGCGGCATCCCGCGGAAGGATCCCGACTGGTATGCCGGACAGGTGGTCAACTACGTCCTCGGCGGCGGTGGCTTCAACTCCCGCCTGATGGAGGAGATCCGCGAGAAGCGCGGCCTCGCCTACGGCGTTTCCACCGGCATCAGCCCCTACGACGAGGCAAGCGTCCTGATCGGCCAGGTGGCGACCCAGAACGCCCGCGTCGCCGAGTCCCTCGACCTCGTCCGCCAGGAATGGAAGCGGATGGCCGAGGAGGGGCCGACCCAGGAGGAACTCGACAACGCGAAGACCTACCTGATCGGCTCCTTCCCGATCGGCTTGGACAGCACGGGGAGCATCGCCGCCACCCTGGTCGCGATGCAACGCTACGACCTGGGCATCGACCATCTCGACCGGCGCAGCGCGCTGATCGAGGCGGTGACGCTGGAGGATGCCCGCCGGGTGGCCAAGCGCCTCCTCGACCCCGCCGCCCTCACCTTCGTCGTCGTCGGCCAGCCCGAAGGCGTGAAGCCGACGCGGCAGCCGCCGGACAAGAGCTGAAGCCCGCGGGGCGATAGACGAACGCGGGAGAACACTCCTGCGCGCGGTGCGTTCCCATTGATCCGCCGCGGCGCGGGTGCGAGGCTTTCGCCGGGTTGCGGCACGAGGGTTCAGCAGGGAGCGACAGAAGATGCCCGAAGGGTATCCGTATCAGCAGATCATCGGCAGCTGTCTGGCCGACGGCATCGGCGAGCACGGCCTGAGCCGCGCCGCCTACGAGGCGGCGCTGGCCGAGACGGCGGGGGCGCTGCAGGGGCTGCGCGCCCGGCACGACGACGGCGGCCTGCCGCTGCTCCGCCTGCCGGAGACGCGCGACGACCTGCCGGGCATCGAGGCGCGCGCCGAATATCACCGCGAGCGCGCCGACGACGTCGTCATCCTCGGCACCGGCGGCTCGAGCCTGGGCGGGCAGGCGCTCTACGCGCTGACCGACGCCGGCTTCGGGCCCAGCGGCCACGCGCCGCGCCTGCACTTTCTCGACAATGTCGACCCGCACACCTTCGACCACCTGTTCCGGGCGGTCGACCTCGCCAAGACCGACTTCATCGCGATCTCCAAGTCGGGCTCGACCGCCGAGACGATGACGCAGTTCCTGATCTGCCTCGCGGCGGTGGTGGAGACGGTGGGGCGGGAGCGCGCGGCCGACCATTTCACGGTGATCACCGAGCCGAAGGACAGCGTCCTGCGCCGCATCGCCGAGGAATGGGGGATGCTGGTGCTCGACCACGATCCGGGCATCGGCGGGCGCTATGCGGCGCTGTCGCTGGTCGGCCTGCTGCCCGCGGCGATCGCCGGGCTCGACGTGGCCCACATCCGCGACGGCGCGCACCAGGTGCTGCACCAGACCCTGTCGGCGCGGCGGCCGGAGGCGTCGGATCCGGCGGTGGGTGCCGCGGTCGGCATCGGCCTGTGGCGGGAGAAGGGCATCGGCACCAGCGTGCTCATGCCCTATTCCGATCGGCTCGGCTGGTTCGGCATGTGGTACCGCCAGCTCTGGGCGGAGAGCCTGGGCAAGGACGGCAAGGGTACGCTGCCGGTCCGCGCGCTCGGCACCACCGATCAGCACAGCCAGGTCCAGCTCTATCTCGCCGGGCCGCGCGACAAGATGTTCACGGTGGTCCTGACCGACTGCGCCGGCCGCGGCCGGATGGTGCCGCCGGAACTGGCGAGCGATCCGTCGCTGGCCTATCTCGCCGGGCGGCAGATGGGCGACCTGTTCGACGCCGAGGGCCGGGCGACCGCCGAGACCCTGGTGCGCCACGGCCGGCCGACGCGCCTGATCCATGTCGACCGGGTCGACGAGGCGGTGATGGGCGGCCTGATGATGCACTGGTTCCTGGAGACCATCATCGCCGCCCACCTGCTGAAGGTCGACCCGTTCGATCAGCCGGCGGTCGAGGAGGGCAAGATCCTGACCCGCGAGCATCTGGGGAAGATGCCGCGGCGGGCGTAGGACGGGCGCAGTGTCCCACCGGTCGCCCTTCGAGACGCTGCGCTCCGCGCCGCTCCTCGGGACGAGGGTGCTCTGGAACTGTGCTAGGATTGCGTAGCCCCTCGTGCTGGGGAGGCCGCGGAAGCGGCCGTCTCTAAGCATGAGGGGCGGGCCATGAGCCCCGCCACCCGAACGCAGCCGGAACCCGCATTTCCATGACCATCCGCCGCCTCCCGCAGACGCTGGTCAACCGCATCGCCGCCGGCGAGGTGGTCGAGCGGCCGGCGTCGGTGGTGAAGGAACTGGTCGAGAACGCCCTCGACGCCGGCGCCCGGCGGATCGACGTCACCCTGCGCGACGGCGGCCGCGCGCTGATCGCGGTGGTCGACGACGGCCGCGGCATGTCGCCGGCGGAACTCGAACTGGCGGTCGAGCGCCACGCCACCTCCAAGCTGCCCGACGACGATCTGGTGCGCATCCGTTTCCTGGGCTTCCGCGGCGAGGCGCTGCCGTCGATCGGCGCCGTCGCCCGCCTGTCGCTGACCAGCAGGCCGCCGGGCGCCGATTCGGCCTGGACGCTGCTGGTCGAGGGCGGCGAGGTGCACGCGCCGGCCCCGGCCGCCGCGGCGCAGGGGACGCGGGTCGAGGTGCGCGACCTGTTCTACGCCACGCCGGCGCGGCTGAAGTTCCTGAAGTCGCCGCGCGCCGAGTTCGCCCAGGCGGTCGACACGATGAAGCGCCTGGCTATGGCGCATCCGCACGTCGCCTTCGGCCTCGCCGACGACGGGCGCAGCGCCTTCCGCGTCGGCCCGGCGCAGGGCGAGCTGTTCGCCGCCCGGCTCGACCGGCTCGGCGCCGTGCTTGGGCGCGACTTCGCGGACAATGCGGTCGCCGTCGAGGCCGAGCGCGAGGGGTTCCGCCTGACCGGCCATGCCGGCCTGCCGACCTACAATCGCGGCACGGCGCAGCAGCAGTTCCTGTTCGTCAACGGCCGGCCGGTGCGCGACCGCCTGCTGCAGGGTGCCGTGCGCGCCGCCTACGACGATTTCCTGTCGCGCGACCGGCACGCCGTGGCCGCCCTGTTCCTGGATGCGCCGCCCGACTTGGTCGACGTGAACGTCCACCCCGCCAAGGCCGAGGTGCGCTTCCGCGACGCGGCGCTGGTCCGCGGCCTGATTGTCTCGGCCCTTCGCCACGCGCTCGCCGGCGCCGGCCACCGCGCCGCGACGACGAACGCGGCGGTGGCGCTGGGTTACGCCCAGGGCGGGAGCGGTGGGGGCGGCGGTGGGGCGATGCGGCCGAGCTGGACGCCCGCCCCCGACTATCGCCGCGAGGCGGTCCTGTCCGAGGCGGCGACACCCTATCACGCGCCGATCCCCGGCCTCGCCGCGCTCTCGGCGCCGCCGGGTGCAGCGTCGGGCTCGCCGACCGCGCCGTCCGCCGCGAACCTCGGGGCGGAGGAGGGGACGCATCCGCTGGGTGCCGCGCGCGCCCAGCTGCACGAGAACTACATCGTCGCCCAGACCCGCGACGGCGTCGTCATCGTCGACCAGCATGCGGCGCACGAGCGGCTGGTCTACGAGCGCATGAAGGCGGCGCTGGCCAACGGTGGCGTGGCGCGCCAGGCGCTGCTGCTGCCCGAGGTGGTCGAACTGGACGAGGTTGCCGCCGAACGGCTGGGCGAGGCGGCCGAGGCGCTGGCCGAGGCGGGACTGGTGCTGGAGCCGTTCGGCCGCGGTGCGGTGGTGGTGCGCGAGGTGCCGGCGCTGCTCGGCCATGCCGACGTCGGCGGCATCGTCCGCGACCTCGCCGACGAACTCGCCGACCAGGGGACGACCGACGGCCTGCGCGACCGGCTCGACGCCCTGCTCGCCACCATGGCCTGCCACGGCAGCGTCAGGTCGGGCCGCCGGCTCGGCGAGGCCGAGATGAACGCCCTGCTGCGCGAAATGGAGGTCACCCCGCACTCCGGCCAATGCAACCACGGCCGCCCCACCTGGGTGGAGCTGAAGCTGGCGGACATCGAACGGCTGTTCGGACGGCGGTGAAGGCTCCAGCCCGATGTAACGACATCCTCGCGGGATATGCCGCTGCCGCGACGCCGGAGTTGATCGCGCGATACGAGGCGGTCGACTGCCGGACGCTCTATGCGGCGGTGCTCGACCTCCTGCCCGAGATGCCGGTTCGCGTCGCCGACATCGGCGCCGGGACGGGGAGGGATGCGGCCTGGTTCGCACGGCAAGGGCATCAGGTGCTGGCCGTCGAGCCCGTCAGGGAACTGCGCGAAGCGGGGATGGCGCTGCACCGCGCGAGCGATGTCGCATGGCTGGACGACGCGCTTCCGGCGCTCGAGAGGACGCAGCGTCGCGGCCCCTTCGGCTTGGTGACGCTGTGCGGCGTGTGGCAGCACATCGACGACGCGGCGCGCGGCGTCGCCACGACCGCTCTCGGACGGATGGTGGCGGACGGTGGTCTCCTGGTTCTGTCGCTGCGCCACGGACCGGGAGCGCCCGGGCGCCCCGTCTTCCCCATATCGCCGCGCTACACCGTCGAGGCCGCCGTCCGATCCGGCTTTGCGCCGCTGCGTGAGGTGGAGGTCGGATCGCTCCAGCCGGGCAACCGAGCGGCGGAGGTGCGCTGGACTTGGCTCGCGTTGAGGAAGGCGGCGTGAACCGCGACGAACGGCTGCCGCCTCCACCAACCAGACCGCCGGCAGCCTCCACGGCACCTTCCCGGCCGAGCGCGCAGCGCGATGCGCCGGGACCCGGTACCGGCGCCGTTGCATCGCGAACGCCTGCACCCGGCGGCGCGCTCGCCCTGGGTCCCGGCGTTCCGGTTCGCTCCAGCCGGGAAGGTGGGGAGACGGTTGCGAAGTCGCTGCATCCGTCCACGCTCCCTTGCCGGGACCTTTCCGGCGGCCGGCACGTTGATGTCCTCCGCGAGAGTTGCCGCATCCGACGAATTTCTGGCAATGTGAATCCGGATCGCCGCGCGCCGGCGCAGCGGGCGACCGGGGGAGAGACGATGGACGACCGATCGGCCATTCGCGATGCCGCCGTGCCGCTGGAGCGCGACGTCTTCCTGCGCACGCTGCTGCGTGAACTGGCGGGAACGCTGCAGGACGTCGTCGGCATGGACGAGGCGGCCGGCTATATCAGCGTCGTCGGCGGCGCCATCGGCGAGCGGATCGATGCCGACTATCGGCGCGCCATCGCCGTCGACCGGCTCGACCGGGATCAGGTCGCGGCCGTGCTCGTCGACCTCAAGCGGCGCATCCAGGGCGACTTCTACGTCATCGCGGAGGACGAGGACCGGATCGTCCTCGGCAACCGGGCCTGCCCGTTCGGCGAGCTCGTCGCCGGCCGGCCGTCGCTCTGCATGATGACCTCGAACGTGTTCGGTTCGATCGCCGCGCAGAATCTCGGCTATGCACGGGTCGACATCGAGGAATCCATCGCCCGCGGCGACGCGGGCTGCCGCGTCGTGGTGTACCTTCGGCCCAGCGCTTCGCCCGAGCCGGACGCACGCGAGTATTTCAGGCGGGCGCGCTGATGCCACCCGGCGAGATCGAGGCGTTTCTCGACTTTCTCCAGGAGCCGACGTTCATCCTGACGGGAGCGGGCGAGGTGGTCGCCGCGAATCATGCGGCGCGCCGGATCGCCGGGGGTGACGCCGTCGGACGGCAGCTGACGGATCTCGCGGCGTCCCCGGGCGAGGAGGTGCGCACCTATCTCGGGCGCTGCTCGGGCAGCGCGCAGCCGTCGGTCGGCGCGCTCGTGCTGCGCGACGCCCAGGGCGGCACGCCGCGATACCGGGTGTACGGGGCGCGGCTGCGCGGCGACGCGCTTCGCCTCGCCATCCGCTGCGTTCCGGCCGAGAGCGGCGAGTTCTCGATCCTCGCCCGCAAGGTGCAGGAGCTGAACGCCGAGATCCATGCGCGCCGGCGAACCCAGGCCGGTCTCGAGGAGGCGCTGCGGCGCAACGAGACGCTGCTTCGCGAACTGCATCACCGCGTCAAGAACAACATCCAGCTGATACTGGGCCTCTTCTCCGCCGCCGAGCGCGAAACGAACTCGCAGGAGGTGAAGACCTTTCTGTCGGATGCGAAGCGGCGCCTGATCGCGATCGGCACCGCCCAGAACCTGATGTACCAATCGCAGCAGATGCGCACGCTCAGCCTGGGCCCACTGCTGCGCGCTTTGTGCGAGGCGATCGGGGTCGCCTTCCGCACCGCCGGGCGGATCGAGGTTCGTACGGTCGACGCCGACGTGTCGAACGAAACCGCCTTCCCGCTGGCACTGATCGTGAACGAACTCGTCACGAACGCCTTCAAGCACGGCTGTCCGTCGGCCGAGTCTGTCGTCGAAATCGTGATGGACCGTGACGGCGCCGACTTCGTTCTGAGCGTTCGGGACGGTGGGCCGGGCATAGCGGCCGACGCGCCGGGCCGCCGGTCGTCGGGCCTGGGTCTCGTCCAGGGTCTCTGCCGCCAGATCGGCGGATCCTTCACCGTCGAGAATGCCGGCGGCGCCCGCTGCATCGTGCGCTTTCCGGCCCGGACCATCGAGGAGGTCGGCGCATGACGATGCCGACGCTGATACCGCATTCCGGCGCGAACGGCTCCATGAACGGCGCCGTCGTCTCCGCCGAGGACGGCTCTGGCCAGGACGCGGCGCTCGAATCGATCCGGATCCTGATCGTCGAGGACGACTGGTTCGTCTCCATGGAGATGGAGCACGTCGTCGAGACGGAGGGCTACGACGTCGTCGGCGTGGCGACCTCCGCCGAGGAAGCCGTGTCGCTCGCGGGGCAGCGGCAGCCGGACCTCATCCTCATGGACATCAGGCTGCGCGGCGGCAGCGACGGTGTCGAGGCGGCGATCGAGATCAACCGACGCCACGGCATCCGTTGCCTGTTCTGTTCGGCCCACACCGATCCCGGCACGCTCGAACGCGCCCAGGCGGCGACGCCGGCCGGGTGGCTGGCCAAGCCGTTCTCGGGCCCGCAACTCCTCGAAGCCATCGCGGTGGCTCTGGACGGCCTCGGCCTGCTCGACTGAGCGTCGGTCCCGCCGCCGTCCGTCGCCGGCCCTCATTCGGCGGGTGATCGACCCGAAGCGAGCGCGCTGCCCGATCCCGTCCGGTGGGCCGCCCACTTCGACCGCCGCCGGGCCGCGGTGCCGCGGGCGCTGCGCTTGCGGTACCAGATCACGGCGCCGGTGACCGACAGCGCCGCGATCACGATCCCCATCACCGATACGATGATGCGTCCGGGCACCCCCAGGATCCGCCCCGAGTGCAGCGGGAACTGCAGCTGCACGAAGGTGTCGGCGGCCGTCCCGGTGCCCGGCACATAGTCGCCGACGACCGCGCCCGTCATGTCGTCGATATACAGGCGCGGCGGCCCCAGCCCCGGTCCGTGGTCGCCGCCGGCTTCGTAGAAGCGCGGATTGTAGAGGCCGTAGGCGGTCGAATAGGAGATGGCGCCCAGCGGCGCCTCCCAGCCGCGCCGCTGGCCCTCGGCGCGGGCGAGTGCGGCGACCGCCGCCATGTCGAGCGCGCCGTCGCCGCCCTTCCGCGGCGTCCGGCTGTCATAGGCCGACGGCGTCGTCTCCGCGAAGCTGGTCAGCAGCGGATAGAAGATCTCCCGATGCAGGTTCAGCGTGAACGAGGTGAAGGCCAGGATGAACAGCAGCCCCCACGTCCACAGGCTGAAGGCGCGGTGGATGTCGAAGTTGAGGCGATAGGCGCTGGCGCCGGCCTTGATCTTCCAGGCGGGCGCCCAGCGCCGCCACCGGACGCCGAGGCTCCGGCCGCGACTCTGCCGCGGCTTCGGCGGCAGCGTCAGGTAGAAGCCCACGAAACAGTCGAGCGCCCAGAGGATGGCGATGCCGCCCATCAGCCAGTCGCCCCAATGGTCGATGCCCCCCATCTCCGGGATGTGCAGGCTGTAGTGCAGCTTGTAGAGGAACGGGACCACCGTCTCGCGCGTCACCGGCCAGATGCGCCCCCACTCGCGCCGTCCGATCTCCTCGCCGGTCGCCGGATCGAGGAACAGCTGGTTCCAGCCGAGCTCGTACCGCCGGCCGGTCGCCGGGTCGACCTTCGGGGTCACGAAGACCGGCTGCGCCTGCCCCGGCGGGACGTGCATCGGCAGGTAGGTCACCCGCACCTGCTTGTGTGCCGCCTCGACCCGGCGCGCCAACTCCTCCGGCGGGATCGCCGGGCCGGTGCCCGACGCCCGGAACAGATGCGGGTTCAGCAGGCGGTCGAGCTCGCCGTCCCATGCGATGATCGTGCCGGTCACGGCCGCCACGAACAGGAAGGCCGCGATGAACAGGCCGACCCAGCGGTGCAGCAGCGTGGACAGGGCGCGCATTTCGGTCTCCGCGGCCCGGCGTCGTCAGAAGGCGACCCCGGCGGTGAGAAGGAACATGCGTCCCGGCTGGTACAGCGGCGTCACGGTACCGAATTCCTGCCCGTATGTCGCGCGGTCCGAGGGGTCGAAAAAAGCCCATTTCCGCGCCCGTCTTGCCTACGGGCCGCGCCGCCCGCAATCTCTTCGGTGGAAACGCTCACAAGCAAGAAGCCCGCATGACATCCTCCACCGCTTCGGCCTCCCCTTCGGCCACCCATCCCGCCATCCGTACCGACCCGGCCACCGGCCGCAAGCTCTTCGCCACGCGTGCCGCCAAGGCCACCGAACGCATCGCCGGCAAGGGCTATTCGGCCGTGTCCGACGAGGCGCTGAAGACGCTGCCGCCGCCGCCGCCGGGGGCGAAGTTCGATGCCGAGGAGCAGGCGCGCTACCGCGAATTCAAGGAATCGCGGCGGGGTGCCGCCGACTACATGGCGATGGAGGGCGAGTTCGCCCGCTATCTCGACGACGTCTATTCCGCGCCGCCGGTGGAGCGCGAGGCACTGTCGGACGACTGCGAGGTGCTGGTCATCGGCGCCGGCTTCGGCGCGCTGCTGCTCTGGTACAAGCTGCGCGCCGCCGGCTTCACCGACGTGCGCTTCTGCGAGAAGGGCGGCGACGTCGGCGGCACCTGGTACTGGAACCGCTATCCCGGCATCGCCTGCGACGTCGAGGCCTACTCCTACCTGCCGCTGCTGGAGGAGATGGGCTACTTCCCGTCGATGAAGTTCGCCTCGGGCTTCGAGATCCTGGAATACTGCCAGGCGATGGCCGAGCGCTACGGCTTCTACGACCGCTGCCTGTTCCACACCACGGTCGAGCGCACCGAATGGGACGAGGGCGAGAGCCGCTGGACCGTGCACACCGACCGCGGCGACGCGATGAAGGCGCGCTTCGTCGTGCTGGCCAACGGCATCCTGACCACGCCCAAGCTGGCGCGCATCGAGGGCATGGAGAGCTTCGCCGGCCAGTCCTTCCACACCTCGCGCTGGGACTACACCGTCGACCTGGAGGGCAAGCGCGTCGGCATCATCGGCACCGGCGCCACCGCCGTGCAGGTGGTGCCCGAACTCGCCAAGATCGTGCGCGAGCTCTACGTCTTCCAGCGCACGCCCTCGACCATCGACGTGCGCGACCAGCGCGCGACGACCGAGGCCGAGATCGAGCAGTGGAAACAGGAGCCCGGCTGGGCGCTGGCGCGGCGCGAGCGGCTCGCCACCATCTCCTCGGGCCGCACCGCGCTCCAGGGCAACGACGACTTCCTCTCCGGCAAGGTCGAGGCGGTGAAGCCGAAGCGGAAATACGAGCGCGAGCTGACCCCGGAGGAGCGCATCCAGGCGCAGCTCAACACCAATTTCCGCATCATGGAGCAGATCCGCGCCCGCGTGGACGCCGTGGTGAAGGACCCGAAGACGGCCGCCGCGCTCAAGCCCTACTATCCCTACGGCTGCAAGCGGCCGACCTTCCACGACGAGTTCCTGCCGTCCTTCAACCTGCCCCACGTCACCCTGGTCGACACGGCCCCGCTCGGCGTGAAGAAGATCACGCCGGCCGGCGTGGTGCATGACGGCGTCGAATATCCGCTCGACGTCCTGGTCTACGCCACCGGCTTCGAGTGGATGGCGACCGGCAGCTTCAACATGATCGTCGGCCGCGACGGCCGCACCCTGCGCGAGAAGTGGCGCGAGGGCGGCGTGCGCACCTTCCTCGGGCTGCACAGCCACGGCTTCCCCAACCTCTTCATCATGTCGGGGCCCCAGGGCGGCGGCGGCCAGTTCAACTTCACCCGCGGCCTGGAAGGCCACACCGACTATGTTGTGTGGATGCTGAAGACCCTGCGCGCCCAGGGTGCGGCCACCGTCGATGTGACGCGGGAGGCCGAGGAGGACTATGCCGCCCACTGCCGCGACGCCGACATCCTCACCCGGCCGCTGCGCGACTGCCTGTCCTACTACAACGGCGACGGCAACGCCGAGCCGGGCAGCCTCGCCTATTACGGCGGCCCGGCGAAATGGCACGAACGCCGCATCGCCGCGCAGTCGTCGCTGGAGCCATACGTGTTCGAGGGCGCGGCGGCGCCGGTCGCGGCGGCGGGGGAGTGACGGGCGGCCCCGTGCTTCGAGACGGCCCTGCGGGCCTCCTCGGCACGAGGCCTACTGGTAAATCGGTCCAGTAGGGAAACCTCATCCTGGGGAGGCCCGAAGGGCCGTCTCGAAGGACGAGGTTTCCCGGTCCCTCGTACAAGCACCCGTCCATCCTCTCCCCCGTCCTTGCGAGGCGCGCAGCGCCGAAGCAACCCAGGGCGAGCGCTCAGGCGGCGGCCCTGGGTTGCTTCGCCTTCGGCGCGCAATGACGGCTGGTCGACCACGCCGCCGCCCCTATCTGCTATCGTCAGCAGGACGAACCTCAGGGAGGCCACCATGGCGACCGGCTGGGCACGGGACGGTGCGGTTCAGGACCAGATCGACGACAGCATCCGCGACGCCGTCGACGGCGCCCGCGCCCGCCTGCCGCACGGCCCCGGCGCCACGCACTGCGAGGAATGCGGCGACCCCATCCCCGAACCCCGCCGCCGCGCCCTGCCGGGTGTGCGCACCTGCGTCGCCTGCCAGTCCGAGACCGACCGCCGCGTCCAGCACTCGACGATCAACCGCCGGGGGAGCAAGGACAGTCAGTTGCGGTAGGGAGGCGGGCGGTGGGGCCCGCGGCCTAGGAAGCACCCGCTTCTCCGGAATCGAAGGGGCCGAATGAACTGTGCGTCGAGCGCAAACTGCGGGAGGCTGTCCGTCCGCACACGGAGAGTGACGCGAAGGCGCTTCCAATGGCCAGCGCATACAATGCCATCGTTGCCGCGCTGGTAGGTGGCGACAGTATGACGCCGCTCGCGATCCATCTGAAGATCATCCAGTATATAGATGAAGGCGCCCTGCGTCGGCTCGCGGCTCCGCCACCTATGGTCAATCTATAACGTTCGAGTCACAGCACCATGAGCGGAGATCAACAGGGCGGAACACATGCGGCAGACGGCGCTGCGCTAGGATTCTGGTACCAGTCGCTTTATGCGTTGCTGACCCTGGTCGTGCAAACCACCGACGACGCCGCCATCGGCATCGAGCAATTAGACGATGTTGAGCTGACGGCCGATGGTCAGACACTGCTGTACCAGCTCAAGCACTCGATCAGCGAAGTCCCCCCTCCCATCAGCATCAAGTCCAGGTCGGTCTGGCGGACAATTAAGGTGTGGATCGATGCGCTCCCTTCGCTGACGTTAGCGGAAACTACACTCCATCTCGTGACAGTGGGCGGCATCGTGGCTGACGATCCGCTGGGCGTTCTCACCAGTTTGACCGACGACCGAAGCGGTCTGGTCGAGGCGATGGTCGGTGAGGCTGAACGGGTAAGGGAGGCCCGCGCGGCCGCCAAGAAGAGCGGCAAGACCCTTCCCTACGCTGATCGCGTCGATGGCTGTGAGGCTTTTCTGGCGCTGAGTGACACCATTCGCCTGAACCTGCTGCGACGCGCGCTAGTCAAGCCGGACAGCCCAACTGTGTCCGAGGTGGAGGAAAAAATTGCCGTGCGTCTTCATATCCTGCCTGCCGATCAGCGCGGCCCATTAGTCCAGCGGCTGGTCGGGTGGTGGGACCGCCAAGTGGTCTACTCGCTGTGTGGAAAGCGCGAGCGGATTATCACCCGGGTGGAGTTGCAGGCCCAGGTCAGCGCGATCGTGGCGGATCTCGACCAGGGTAAGCTCCTGCCCGACTTCGAGACGGTAAGCCAACCTGAGGACTACCAGCCAGACGGCATGCTCGCCCGCCAGATCGAGCTGGTGAAGGGTCGGAGGTCGGATCTTGAGAAGGCTATCCGCGAAGAATGGAAAGCGCGTGAGCAGCGGGCTCGCTGGATGGGCTCGAACCCCGGCATGGCCTCAAAGATCAATGACTATGACCTGGTGCTGCAGGAGCACTGGTCCGACCGGCACACGCAGTTGGCCGAGGACTGTGCGGAGTTAGATGATGACGGGAAGTGCGGCGCGGGACTTCGGCTTCTACGCTGGTCCCATAATGACGCACCGACAACTGTTCGTCCAATCGCTGACGGATGGGGTGCGGCTTATTATGTCCGTGGAAGCTACCAAGTACTCGCGGTCAACATGCGCGTTGGCTGGCACCCGGAATATAAATTACTGCTCCGTGGCCACGAATGAAAGTCGCTCACGATGTCTACGCAGAGACGAATCCAGCGTTTTGCACCTTCGTCCTGAGGGAGTTCGTGAAGAGTTACGTGTCCGTAAACTCGGCGGGGCCGGAGGTGCCGGCCGTCTATTTGTCTTTGCCCGTCGCGCTCTCCGGGGATCTTGCCGCCACGTTCGGAGGGACGAACAAGAACACCGGTTTGCTCGAATGGCTGGGGCGAAGTCCACAAGTTCAGATCGGGCTGGCTGACAGGCTGAACGCGTCCTTGAACATGGTCACCGATGCCGTTCGGTTCGGGTGCTTCACTGGGACAATCGCACTCAAGCCTGATGCACGTCTTCAGCTGGGCGGCGCGAAGTTCAAAAAGAGCGCGATCGGCATGCTCGACGACGCGGCTGCTCAGGCACTGAAGCGAAGCGAGCGTCTCGGCTACTGGTTCGCGATGGCCGGGTCGACGCGCAACGTTTTTGACATAATGGGATTGGCAGTATGATCCGCTGGAACATCGCCAGCATTTTCTTTCTCGGCACATCTGGCCAACGCCGGGAGATCACGCTCGAACCTAGCTCAATGAACATCATCACCGGCGCTTCCGGTACGGGCAAGTCGACTCTAATCAAGGCGATCGATTACTGCCTGGGGTCGAGCAAATGCGAACTCCCAGTCCATGTGCGCCGGCGCAGTTTGGCCGTCGGTGTGAAGTGGGTCGCCGGCGAGCAGGAGATGATCGTTGGCCGCCTGATGCCACCTGACGGGCAAGCGACGAGTACCCGGATGTTCGTCACGGCCGGCCGGAACCTCTCACTACCTGTCGTGGTCGATGATTTTGATGGAGCGACCACGGTGGAGGCAGCCAAAGCGTTCATCGAGCGGTCGTTCGGCATTGGCGATTTGGCGGGCGAGCCGGACGCCGCGGGCAGCGGACGAGGCCGCGCGACCGTGCGGCATGTGACGCCGTATCTCTTCGTCACAAAGGAAGTGATCTATAGCGAGTCCGTGCTGCTGCACGGTCTCGAGAAGCCGGACAAGGCGCGAGATATTGTCGCCAGCATGCCGTACTTCCTGCGCGCCACTGACGAAGCCAGTGCGATGGATGAGCGCCGACTGCGTCAGCTCCAGCGCTTGCTGGACAAGGAAGAGGCGCGAGGGCGCTCTCTTGCGGCGGCGGAGACTGCCTTGAAGCAGCGTGCGCTCAGTCTCCTCACCGAAGCCCATCGGATCGGAATCACGACGCCGCCCTCGCTCGAAGCCTCGGAGAGCGATCTGATGGCCGAGTTGAAGGCGGTTTCCAAGACACAGCTGGACGCCAACGCCTATCCGTCCGAAGGTGAACTTGGTGCCTTGCACGCGCGGCGCCGGGAGACGCTGTCCGAACTTGCCGCAGCAAGGCGGCGGTCGCAGGTGACACGGACGGCCCTTCAGGAAGCGACTGGGTTTGAAGGGGCGGTCACGCGTCAGCGCGGCAAGCTGATGCTTGCGGAGCACCTGCATCTGGGCGATCCAGCCAATGTTTGCCCAGTTTGCGACGCTCCGTCGGAGCGGGGTAGGCAAACTGCTCAAGCGCTTAAGGACACATTGGCCCAGGTCCGCGCGGAAAGCGTTGCGGTAGAACGCGTAAAGCCAAAGCTGGTTGAGCACGACCGAGTGCTCGGTGAGGAGACCGAACGCCTGAACGTCGAACTCCGGCGGATCGATGATCAGATTCAAACTTGGCTTCGTCAGACGGAGGAGACCCGTCGGCTTGCCGACCTCGCGCAGCTTCGTGCGCATCTGCTTGGCCGGATTTCATTCTTTCTTGAGGCAAGCGCTGACGAGCCGCGTCTGGCTTCCCGGGACTTGAGTGTGTTGCGCGCGGACATCGCGGAACTCGAAGGCCGGGTCGACCGTGAAGCAAAAGAAATCAAGCTGCGACGTGCGGAGGCAAAAATATCCCAGTTTGCATCGGACGCCTTTGCTGAATTGCCCACTGTGGCTCCTTGCATTGGATCAGAGCTCGATTTCTCTTCCCGGCAGCCGGAGGTCACGGTTATTGAGGCCGACAGTGGCACTATCTTGCGACTGCCAGATATCGGGTCAGATCAAAATTACCTGGCGATTCACATCGCCCTATCCTTTGCGCTTCAGCGCTATTTTGAAGTCGTCGCTGCCCCCGTGCCTGGTGTTCTGGTTCTCGACCAAATCAGCCGTCCCTATTTCCCCACAAGAGGCGAGGATGAAGACGAGGCAGAGATTGCTGGTGGGGAGGAGGACGAAGATGTTCAAGCAATGCGTAAGCACATCGCGTTTCTCTTCGCCGAAGTCGAGCGCTGCAGCGGGCTGCAAGTACTTCTAATTGAGCACGCCTATTTCGCGGATGACCCGCTTTATGTAGGCGCCACCCGCGAACGTTGGACCCGCGCCTCAGGGAAAGCCTTGATTCCGCTAGACTGGCCAACCCGCTATGGCGCTTAACCAACCAGCAACCCATCCGCTTCGGCCGGGCATGTTATCTTTCGCTAATTAAGCACGGTCTTGGGGTGGAGACCGTAGCGGACGGTGAGGAGCCGCCCTCCCGGACGGCCCCCGTCGCATCCTACCCCTTTATCCTCACTTCGCCGGCAGGCGGTGCAGCGCACACAGCTTGTTGCCGTCGGGGTCGCGGAGATAGGCCAGGTACATGGTGCCGCCGCGCACGCCCGGCGGGTCTTCGATGGACTTCCCGCCGGCGGCCACGCCGGCCTTGTGCCAGGCGTCCACCTGTTCGGGGCTGTCCATGGCGATGCCGATGGTGCCGCCGTTGGCGTGGCAGGCGGGCTGGCCGTCGATCGGCTTGGTGACGATGTAGCGGCCGCCATTGTGGCTGTAGATCAGCCGGCCCTTGGCGGTGTCCTCGGTCCCCGGCTTGGCGCCGAGCGCGCCGAAGGTGGCGTCGTAGAATTTCTTCGACCGGGCGAGGTCGTTCGTCCCGACCATGATGTGACTGAACATCGCGTCTTCTCTCCCTGTGGAGCGATACCCGCCGGCGCGGCGCGCGCGGGTGCCCCGAACGTTAATGCGGGGAGGGGTGGGTGCGCCAGGGGGGCTATAGGTTCGCACCTTCCCGGCTGGAGCGCAGCGGAACGCCGGGACCCAGAGCGGGCGCACCGACGCTTGCAGCCGCTCGCGATGCCACGGCGCGGGCTCTGGGTCCCGGCGCATCGCGCTGCGCGCTCGACCGGGAAGGTGGCGTGGGGGTGCTCCCCCACCTCCCGCGCCCCCTACATCCCCCGGAACTGCCCCTTCCGCTTCTCCATGAACGCCCGCCGGGCCTCCTTCGCGTCTTCGGACTGCTGCAGGATGCCGCCGGCGTTCGAGGTCATCACCATGGTGGTCTCCAGGCTGGTGTCGAGCGCGGCGCGCATGATGCGTTTGGAGATCCACTGCACCATCGGCGGGATCGCCATCATCCGTTCGCACAGGTCGCGGGTGAACGGCTCCAGCTCCTCGGACGCGACGAGGTGGTTCAGCATGCCCCATTCGTAGGCGCGCTCGGCCTTCAGCTCGCCGGTATAGGCGAACTCCAGCGCCCGGCCCAATCCCACCATCTTGGGCAGGTAGTAGGAGCCGCCGTTCTCGATGATCTGCCCGGCATTGTGATAGCCGATGAAGCGCGTCCGCTCGCAGCCGATGCGGATGTCGCAGTGCAGCGCCATGTCCATGCCGGAGCCGACGGCCGGCCCGTTGATCATGGCGACGGTCGGCTTGCGGATCAGCGAGATGTCGCGGTGCAGGTCGGTGAAGCCGTGGAAGAAATGCTGCCGCGCCGCATCCGGCCCCTCGTGGGCGCCGCGGGCGCCGGGGAAGTTCTCGCCGGTCACCTCGGGCGGCGCCTTCTGGCCCAAATTGGCGCCGGAGCAGAAGCCCTTGCCGACGCCGGTCAGCACGATGACCCGCACGTTCGGGTCGTCGTCGCCGGCGCGCATGTATTCGCCCACCTTGGCGACGGTGCCGTTCTCCTCGGCCGTGCCGACCAGGGCGTTCATCTTGTCCGGCCGGTTGAACTTGATCCACAGGATGCCCGACGGCTCGGGCTCGTACAGCAGATAGTCGACCAGTCTTGGTCCCATGGGCGTTTCTCCTCCCGCGACGATCGCGTGGGCGAAGTGTAGGCCGGGGAACGCGGCGGCGTCGAAGGGGGGCCGCCCGAGAGCGGTGCGATTGCATTTTTAGGACAAAAAGCACACATGCCGAATGCCCCCTCGGGAGACCCGCCATGCCGACCGCCGAATCCGCGCTTCACCCCCGCCGCCCAACGAAAAGGAACAAAAGGGAATGAACGGTAACCCCCGACCACGGCCTCCCGCCGGCCGCACCCACGAAACGGAAGGAAAGGGAATGAAAGGTAATCCTCCGCGACCGCCCCGACCGTGACGGCGGGCCTCGGACGGCGCCATCGCGCGCAATGGCCTTGGCGCCCGGTTTCCGCGTAGGATGGGCGACGGATCCGCAGAGAGATCAGGAGCTTGGCTTGCCCCAGGGAGACGCCGCCAGAGCCGCCGCCGCCCGACGCCGCGCCGTGAAGCCCGGCGACAGCCGACTGGCCCAGCGCCTGGCCGGCGCGGTGGAGGGGGAGGTGCTGTTCGACGCCTTCACCCGCGGCCGCTACAGCACCGACGCGTCGATCTATCAGGTCGAGCCGATCGGCGTGGTGCGGCCGAAGTCGGTGGCCGACATCGAGGCGGCGCTCGCCATCGCGCGGGAGGAGGGGTTCCCGGTCACGGCGCGCGGCGGCGGCACGAGCCAGGCCGGGCAGACGATCAACGAGGCGCTGGTCGTCGACACCTCGGCGCACCTGAACCGCATCCTCGAGATCGACCTGGAGGGGATGCGGGCCAGGGTCGAGCCGGGGGTCGTGCTCGACCAGCTGAACAAGGTGCTGCGGCCGCACGGGGTGTGGTTCCCGATCGACATCTCGACCGCCAGCCGCTGCACCATCGGCGGCATGGCGGCCAACAATTCCTGCGGCGCGCGCTCCATCCGCTACGGCAACATGGTGCACAACACGCGCGGCATCCGGGCGATCCTGGCGGACGGCGGCACCTACGACTTCGGGCCGGTGCCGGGGGTGCTGACCGGCGCCGACCTGCCGCCGCGCTACGCCGACCTGGTGCAGCGGGTGCGGGCCATCGCCGGGCGCGAGCGCGACGAGATCCGCCGCCGGTGGCCGCAGCTGCTGCGCAACGTCGCCGGCTACAACCTGAACACGGTCGACCCGGTCGGCCACAACATGGCCAGCCTTCTGGTGGGCTCCGAGGGGACGCTGGGTTTCTTCACCGAGGTCGAGGTCGACCTCGCACCGCTGCCGCCGCGCCGGGTGCTCGGGATCTGCCACTTCCCGAACTTCCGCGATGCGATGGCGGCCACACAATATCTGGTGACGCTCGACCCCGAGGCGGTGGAGCTGGTCGACCGCGGCATCATCGAGCTGTCGCGCGAGATGCCGCAGTTTCGCGCGACGGTCGAGCGCATGGTGCGCGGCGAGCCGGACGCGCTCCTGCTGGTCGAGTTCGCGGGCACCGAGGAGGCGCCGCTGCTGCGCCGGCTGCGCGACCTGGACCGCATGATGGGCGACCTGGGCTTTCCCTTCTCGGTGGTCGAGGCGGTGGAGCCGGGGTTCCAGGCGGCGGTCTGGCGGGTGCGCGAGGCGGGGCTCAACATCGTCATGTCGATGAAGGGCGACGGCAAGCCGGTCTCCTTCATCGAGGACTGCGCCGTGCCGCTCGCCGACCTCGCGGACTTCACCGACCGGCTGACGGCGGTCTTCGACAAGCACGGCACGCGCGGCACCTGGTACGCGCACGCCTCGGTCGGCCTGCTGCACGTGCGGCCGATCATCAACCTGAAGACCGACGACGGCACGCGCAAGCTGCGCGCCATCGCCGAGGAGGCGTTCGAACTCGTCCGCGAATACAAGGGCTCGCACTCGGGCGAGCACGGCGACGGCATCGTCCGCGCCGAGTTCCACGACCGGATCTACGGGTCGCGCATCGTCCAGGCCTTCGAGGAGGTGAAGGGCGCCTTCGACCCGACGAACCTGTTCAACCCGGGCCGCGTGGTGAAGGCGCCGCGCATGGACGACCGGCGCCTCTTCCGCTACGGGCCGAACTACAAGCCGCTGCCGCACGTGCCGGTGCTCGACTGGGGGGAGTTCGGCTCGTTCCTGGGGGCGGCCGAGATGTGCAACAACAACGGCACCTGCCGGAAGCGCGACGCCGGCGTGATGTGCCCGTCCTTCCGCGCCACCGAGGACGAGCAGCACCTGACCCGCGGCCGTGCCAACACGCTGCGCCTGGCGCTCTCGGGCCAGCTCGGCGCCGACGCGCTGACGTCAGACGCGATGTACGACACGCTCGACCTCTGCGTCGGCTGCAAGGGCTGCCGCCGCGAGTGCCCGACCGGCGTCGACATGGCGAAGATGAAGGTCGAGTTCCTGTTCCACTACCGCGCCCGGCACGGGCTGGAGCTCAAGGACCGGCTGGTCGCCTTCATGCCGCGCTATGCCGGCAAGGTGGGGCGGGTCGCGGCGCTGCTGAACGGTGCCGCGCACCTGCCCGGCGCACGGGCCATCGGCGAGAAGCTGTTCGGCTTCGCCGCCCGGCGCTCGCTGCCGCACTGGAGCGGGCGGCCGTTCCGCGCCGGTTCCGACCCGGCGGCGATCGTCGGCGACGGCCGCGACGTGGCGCTGCTGGTCGACACGTTCAACCGCGCCTTCGAGCCGGACAATGCGCGCGCCGCGGCCCGCGTGCTGGAGGCCGCCGGCTATCACGTCCACTATCCGAGCGTCGCCGGGGAGAGCCGGCCGCCCTGCTGCGGGCGCACCTTCCTGTCGGCCGGTCTGGTGGACGAGGCGCGGGTCGAGGTGCGCCGCACGCTGGACGCGCTGCGGCCCTATGTCGAGGCGGGGGTGCCGGTGGTCGGGCTGGAACCGGCCTGCCTGCTGTCGCTGCGCGACGAGTTCCTCTACCTGACGCCCGGCGACGAGGCCGCGGCACTCTCCGCGCAGGCTTTTCTGTTCGAGGAGTTCCTGCTGGCCGAGCGCGCCGCCGGCCGGTTCGACCCGGACCTGCGGCCGCTGAAGGCGACGCGCGCCCTGATGCACGGCCACTGTCACCAGAAGAGCTTCGGCCTGTTCGAGGGTGCTGCCGACCTGCTGCGCATCGTCCCCGGCCTGACGGTCGAGACCGTAGAGTCGAGTTGCTGCGGCATGGCCGGCTCCTTCGGCTTCGATGCCGGGCACTACGACGTGTCGATGAAGATGGCCGAACTCAGCCTGCTGCCGGCGGTGCGTGCGGCGGACGAGGACACCATCCTGGTCGCAGACGGCACCAGCTGCCGCCACCAGATCCTCGACGGCAGCGGCCGCGAGGCGGTGCACGTCGCCCGCGTGCTCGAAAGCGCGCTCGCGCGCTGAGGCCGCGGTGGTCTGCGCCTGTTCTTTGACCGCGCCCGAAAAATGAGCAAAGCGCCGTCGCGGGGCAGGTCGAAACACGTTGCGGATGCACGGGAAGCGATTCTTCAACTCGCTGAATTCTCAGCTATCCGATGTGTCCGAAAGCGATGCATGCACGGTCGATATTTCTGTTGCACGCGCCTTGCGCTTCATGATCTCTTTTTGCCCAGCCGTGGGGGCCGATAATAAAAAAGTAATCCCTCGGTCATAACGTGAAGGGTGTCGACGGCCGAGGGGGTCTAACGGAATTCAAGTCCGGGGAACTACGGACGGCGCGCGCGAAGCAGCCCCTGCAAGGCGCGCCCCCATTGTCTCGGTGGGTACCGACTATGCCGGCAACGTCCGCCGGCGGTGACGAGGCGAAAGTGACGTGACTTCCCGGTGGAGAGAAACCGGACGCTCTTCGGAGCAAACTAAATCCCCGGGTGGCCGCCCGGGGATTTCTGTTTTGTGGCGTCCGGCTTTCCGATAGCCTTTCGTCTGTGCCCGACAAGGCGCCAACGAGACAGCAACTTTGGGAGGGCCGGCGTGCGGGTGCTCGTCGGATTTGTCCGTGCGGTCGACGGACTGAATGAATGGGCCGGGCGGATCATGGCGTGGCTGACGCTGGTCACCGTGCTGGTCTGCGCAACCGTCGTCCTGCTGCGCTACGCCTTCTCGATGGGCTTCGTCTGGCTGCAGGAACTGTACGTCTGGACCTACGCGCTGGTCTTCATGCTGGGTGCCGGCTACACGCTCAAGCGGGGCGGGCACGTCCGGGTCGACATCGTCTACGCCAACATGTCCAGGCGGGCGCGCGCGCTGGTCGACCTGATCGGCACGCTGCTCTTCCTGCTCCCCTGGCTGGCCGTCGTCGCCTTCGTGTCCTGGCCCTATATCGGTGCCTCCTGGGACATCTTCGAGGCGTCGGCGCAGACAGGCGGCATGCCCGGCCTGTTCCTCCTGAAGACCGCTTTGCTCGGTTTCTGCGCCCTCCTCGGCCTGCAGGGGCTGGCCGTCGCGGCGCGGAGCCTGCTGGTCCTGAAGGGCCGCGAAGACCTTCTGCCGCCTGCCGACGAAGCCAGGGCGTGACCGCAGCATGAGCAGCGCCCTTATCGGCGAGATTCTCGCCGTCGCTCTCTTCGTGTTCACGGTTCTCGGCGTTCTCATCGGCTATCCGGTGGCGTTCACGCTGGCCGGGATATCGTTGATCTTCGCCGTCCTCGGCAACGCGCTCGGCGTGTTCGACTTCTATTTCCTGAGCGGACTGGCCTCACGCTATTTCGGCGTAATGACGAACGAGGTGCTCGTCGCGGTGCCGCTGTTCGTCTTCATGGGCAACGTGCTCGAGCGGTCGAAGATCGCCGAGGAACTGCTCGAGACCATGGGCCAACTCTTCGGGAGTCTGCGTGGCGGCCTCGGCATTTCCGTCGTCGTCGTCGGTGCCCTGCTCGCGGCGTCCACGGGCATCGTTGGCGCCACCGTCGTTACGATGGGCCTGCTCAGCCTGCCCGCGATGATGCGTGCCGGCTACGATCCCAAGCTGGCGACCGGCATCATCTGCGCCTCCGGGACGCTCGGGCAGATCATCCCGCCGTCGATCGTGCTGATCTTCCTGGGCGACCTGCTGTCCGGTGCGAACACGCTGGCCCAGATGTCCAAGGGCAACTACAGCGGTGAGCCGGTGTCGGTGGGCGATCTGTTCGCCGGCGCCTTTATTCCCGGCTTCATGCTGGTCGGCATGTACATTCTCTACGTCGTCGCCATGGCGGTCCTGCGGCCCTCCAGCTGCCCGCCGCTGGTGATGAGCGTGGAGGAGAAGCGCACGCTGAAGTTCCGCGTCTTCTCAACGCTCTTTCCCCCGCTCCTGTTGATCGTCGCCGTCCTCGGCTCGATCCTTGCCGGCATCGCCACGCCGACGGAGTCGGCGTCGATCGGCGCCCTGGGCGCCATGGTCCTGGCGCTGGCGAAGCGCCAGTTCGGACTGCGGGCGCTGTTCGAGGTGATGCGTTCCACGCTGATGATCACGGCGCTGGTGTTTGTGATCGTCCTTGGGGCGTCGCTCTTCTCGCTGGTCTTCCGTGGCCTCGGCGGCGAGGAACTGGTCCACGACGTGCTGAGCCGCATGCCGGGCGGTGCCTTCGGCGCCGTGCTGGCCGTGATGTTCCTGATGTTCATCCTCGGCTTCTTCATGGACACGTTCGAGATCATCCTGATCGTCGTGCCGATCACGGCGCCGGCAATCCTGATGCTCGACGTGAACCCCATCTGGCTGGGCGTGATGATCGGCGTCAACCTGCAGACCAGCTTCCTGACGCCGCCCGTCGGGTTCGCGCTCTTCTATTTGCGCGGGGTGGCGCCCGCGAGCATCACGACCGGCGACATCTATCGCGGCATCATTCCTTTCGTGGCATTGCAGATCGTGGCACTCGGACTGCTCTGGACGTTCCCGCAACTGACCACTTGGCTGCCGAGCAAGGTGTTCGGCCAGCCGGCAGCCGCGGTCGGCGACGGGACCGGGCAGGGTGCGCCGGGGCCGCTCGACGGGCTCATGCATCAGGGCACCCCGACCCTACCCCCGGGACGGTCGCCCCTGGACGATCTGCTGAAACCGATGCCGGATCCGTCCGGGCAGGGCTCGGGGAGCGTGCTCGACAATCTGCTCAGGGCGCCGGCCACGATGCCTGGCGCGCCGTCCCCGGCCTCCCCACCGGCTCCGCCTGCGGCACCCGCGGAGCGAGGCGGCAGTGTTCTGGACCAGCTCATGCGCCAGGGCGGCGCGTCGCTGCCGTCCGGAAACGACCAGGTACTCGATCGGCTGTCGCCGGCGCCGGAGGCCGCTCCGGCGCGGTGACGCGCCGCCTCGCCGGCCCAAGCCTAGGCCAGCAGCTTCCGCAGGTCGGCGACGCCGATCGGCTTCACGACCGACGTTACCTCCATCAAGCCGTGCGCCTCGGCAAGAACCGCTCCCATGGTCGCGTACATCGGATTGAAGCCGGTCATGACGATCAGCTTGATGTGCGCTTCCCGGGCTATGAGCCAGCGTATCAGCTCGATGCCGTCGATTTCCGGCATGACCACATCGAGAATCACCACGTTCGGGTCGAAACGCTCGAACGTTTCCGCAAACTCGCGCGGCAGGGTGAGAACCTCCACCTCGTAGCCTTCACCCTCGGCAATACGCCGGACGAAACGCGCGAAAGCGGCTTCGTCGTCCATGACGAGCAGGCGTCTTGCGGTCGGTTCGGGTGTCGGCGCTGCGCCCCCGGCGGCCGGATCCGGTGCGTCGCCCATCATTTCGTCTCCCCTTCGGCGAGCAGGCCGTGGACCTGCTGAAGCAGTTCTGCCCGGCGGAACGGCTTGTTCAGCAGCCGCGCATCGGGCGGCAGCGCTTCACCCCTGGCGACGGCATCACGCGAATAGCCGGACATGAAAAGCACTTTGGCGTGGCAGCCGCGCGCCGCCAGCCCGGCAGCGAGTTTCACTCCGGTGGTGCCGCCCGGCAGCACCACATCCGTGAGCAGCAAGTCGGGTTTCAAGCCGTCGGTGATCCGGCGCATTGCCTCTGCGGCGTCGCCAACCTTGACGACCCGGAACTCCGCACCTTCGAGGGCCCGCACGATCCATCGCGACACTTGTTCGTCGTCTTCCACGACCAGGATGGTGCGTCCGCCTCCCTTCATCCCGAGCGCCTCGTCCTTCCCGCGTGGACTCGATCGAAATCCACCGCAGGGCAAATAGAGCCGTACTATGGTGCCGCGGTCAATCTCGCTATAGATGCGCACATGCCCGCCGGACTGCTTGGCGAAGCCATACACCATGCTCAGTCCAAGGCCGGTGCCGCTGCCGGGCTCCTTGGTCGTGAAGAAGGGGTCGAAGGCCTTGGCCAACACGTCCGGGGGCATGCCCCGGCCCGTATCGGTGACCGCGATCATCACATAGTCGCCGGGGACGACCTCCTGGTTCACTGCGGCGTAGTCGGCATCGAGTTGCGCATTCGCCGTCTCGATGAGGAGAGCGCCACCCTCGGGCATCGCCTCGCGCGCATTGAGCCCGATGTTGAAGAGCGCTGTTTCCAGCTGCCCCTTGTCGACGAAGGCATGCCAGAGGCCCGGGCCGTGTGACACCGTGATCTGGGTCGCCTCCGTGAGGGCGGGTCGGAGGAGGTCGACGACACGGTCGGTCAGCGTTGCGATGTCGACCGGCTGTGGCTGCTGCGGGTGCAGTCGCGCGAAAGCCAGCAGCCGCTTGGTCAGCTCGGCGCCGCGCATCGTCGCGGTCAGCGGATCCGCGATCAGTTCCCGAAGGTCGAGGTCGGTGATCTGCTCGTCGAGCAGCTCCAGGTTGCCGAGGACAACCGCGAGGATGTTGTTGAAATCGTGAGCGATGCCCCCGGTCAGCTGGCCCACGGCCTGCAGCCGCTGGGCATGTCGCAACTGTTCCTCGGCTTCGTGCAGAGCGGTCGTGTCCTCCTGGATCGCGACGAAGTGCGTGATCCGGTCGTGGCGGTCGTGGATCGGTGCGATCACTTGGCCAGCACGGTAGAGCGTACCGTCCTTGCGCCGGTTGACGATAGGGCTGCGCCACACGCGGCCGCTCGTGATCGTATCCCAGAGGTCCTGGAAGAAAGCGTCGTCGTGCTGTTCTGACCTAAGAACGCTCAGCGTCTCTCCCACCACCTCTTCACTGGTGTAGCCGGTGATCCGCTGGAACGCCGAATTCACGTACTCCACCTTCCCCTGGGCATCGGTGACGACAATCGCGCTGGCCGCTGCTTCGACAGCGGACTCCAGCAGGCGGATTCTCTCCTGAGCCTTGTATCTGGCGGTTGCGTCCCGCATTACCCCGACAAAATGGCTAACGCGACCTGTTTCGTCATGAATCGGCGAGATAAGGAGGTCGTTCCAGTAGCACTGGCCGTTCTTTCGATAGTTGAGGATCTCGCCGGAGAATGTCTGGCCGCCGGCGAGCGACGCGCGGATCGCCGCGACTGTCGCCGGATCCGTCTCCGGTCCCTGAAGGAAGCGGCAGTCGCGGCCGACGATTTCCTCTTCGCCATATCCGCTGATCCGCAGGAAGGCCGGATTGACGAAGATGATGGGGCTGTCGGTCTCGCCCCTGGCTGCGATGCAGATTCCGGTCGGTGCCGCCGCCAGTCCGCGGTCGCGTAAGTGGAGCATCTCGCCGATCCGTCGGCGCGCGAGCGTCTGCCGCACTTCCGTGGCGACGACCTCGACGAGCGCCTTTTCTTCTTCGAGAAACGGCTCGCCGGTCGGGCCGCCGATCGGCGGCTTGTATCCGAGTTCGAGAAAGCCCGACTGGTCGGCACCGCCGATCGGCTCCCGGAGTACCGGTCCGGCGGCGGGATGCGGAGGGGCATCCTGGGATGGCTCCGACCCATAGGTCCGCCCGTCCAGTGTGAGGCGAACGGCAGCAGCGTCGGGATAGCGGAGTCCGCTGGCCAGTGCCGCCACCACGCCGTCCAGAAGAGCCTCGAGCGGCATGTCGGGCTGGTTGCACAGCCGGAGGATCCGGTCGAGGCTCTGCATCTCCTTGACCCGCTCTCGGAGGTCGGCCGCCGTTTCCTGTAACTGGGCCTCACGCGTTCGAAGAGCCTGCTCGGCGGCGTCGAGATCGGTCATGTCGCGGGCGACGACGAGGATCGCACGGCGGCCGGACAGTGTGATGCAGTGGCTTGTGAGGCTCACGCGCATCGAACGGCCGTGCCGCGTGCGGTGGCGTGCGTGCGTCTCCCGCTGCAATCCCTGGCCGCGGCTTCGCAGTGCGATGCGAAGTTCTGCCCGGTCTTCCTCGGGATGGAGGTCCGGCACCGTCATGCGCAGGAATTCGTCGCGTGACCAGCCGTAGCGCTCCGTCGCCGCCTCGTTGACGTCGCGATAGGCGAGTGTGTCCGGGTCGTAGACCCACATCGCCTCGGGGTTCTGCAGGAACAGTTCGCGCGCCGCGTGCCGGCTCTGCTTTAGCCCCGCGGTGTAGTCCTCCGCCTGCTCGTTCATCCGGCGCAGCAGGGCGTACAGAACCGTGCCGGAGAGGATGATGAAGACGATCCCCTTCCACGTTCCGACCGTTCCCGCCACCTCGCCGAAGGCGTCTGCGACGAAGGCGTCGGAGACTAGGATATAGGCGGTCCCGGCGACCAGGTAGCCGAGCGTGATCGCGGCCGGGCCGATCCGGCGGCCATCCTCGTTTAAGCGCTCATCCGTCGGCATGCGCGACGCTGTCCCCCTTCGCCGGCGATCTGCAAGTATGGCGCGAATACCTGCACTGTTGGAACGCAAACCTTTTTCGCAAAAGGCGCCGCGGTTTACCGTCTGGTAACCGTGCCCCCTCACTCTCAGGGACCGACGTGGATAGGGGTAAGAGACGAGATGCCGGTGGTCTCAGCCGAAAGTGCAGCGCGGCCGACACTCGTCGTCCTGGACGACGACCCGACGGTCGCGCGCTTCGTGGGCCGAGTGGCCGAGGCCCAGGGTTTCGACATCGTCGCGCACACATGCGCGGCAGCGTTCGCCCGCGACGACCGCGTTGCGGGCGCATCCCTGCTGCTGCTCGATCTCGACCTCGGCCACACCGATGGTGTTCGCGTGCTGCGCGATCTTGCGAGCAGCGCCTCGACCGTTCCTGTTGCGGTCATGAGCGGCAGCGACGACAGGCTCGTCGGGATCGTCGAGCAGATCGGCCGCTCCTACGGGTTGCGCATGGCGCCCCGCCTGCCGAAGCCGATGCGCCCAAAGCAGATTCGCAACGTTCTCGCCCATGCACGCGCGGCGTGCGACAGGCCCGCAGGCTGCCTGTCCACCTATGAGGAACTCCACAGGGCCCTGATCTCCGGTGAGATCGTCCTGCACTATCAGCCGAAGATCGACCTGCGCACCGGTATGCTAGCCGGTTGCGAAGCGCTCGCGCGGTGGATGCATCCCGAGCGCGGCATGATCTCGCCGGGCGAGTTCATTCCGATCGCCGAACAGACCGGGCTCATCGTGCCGCTCACCCGCGTCGTGCTCGATGTCGCGGCGCGGCAGGCGGCAGAGTGGCGAGCCGCGGGCTGGCAGGCACGTGTCGCGGTCAACGTACCTGCCGACATGCTGACGGACCTCGAGCTGCCGGACCGCATCAGGGCCCTGCTGGCACGTTACGGATTGCCGGGGGAGGCGCTGTCGATCGAAGTCACCGAGTCGGAGGCGGCGCGCGACCTACTGAACGCGATGGATGTGCTGGCGCGGCTGCGCCTGATGGGGCTCGGCCTGTCGGTCGACGACTTCGGCACCGGCCACTCGTCGCTGGTCAAGCTCCGCGACCTGCCGTTCGACGAGGTGAAGATCGATCGCTCTTTCACCGCCAGGATCGAGGAGGATCCGCATACCCGGGCACTGACCCGGGCGACCATCCAACTCGGGCACTCGCTCGGCATGCGGGTCGTCGCGGAGGGCGTCGAGACCCAGGCGGCGTCGGACTGGCTGAAGCGCAGCGGCTGCGACGTGGGGCAGGGCTATCTCTACGGTCGGCCGGTCGCCCCCGCCGCGTTCGACTGGAAAGGCGGGCGCATCCCGGCTGCGAGCCCGGATGCCCCGGTGTCGACGCGACCGGCGGCCTGACCGGCCGGTCAGAACAGCTTCATCAGCTCCACGCGGTCTTCGAGCGGCGCCGGCGGCCCGTCATAGACCTTCTGCCCGGTCTTCAGCACGACGACCCGGTGCGCCACCGGCAGGCTGTACTTCACGTTCTGCTCGACCATCAGGATGGCGGTGCCGAACTCGCGGTTGACCGTGGCGATGCTCTCCATCACCCGCCCGACCAGGTTCGGCGCGAGGCCGATCGACGGTTCGTCCAGGACGATGACCTTCGGCTCGTGCATCAGCGCCATGCCGATCGCCAGCATCTGCTGCTGGCCGCCCGACATGGTGCCGCCGATCTGCGCCGCGCGCTCCTTCAGGATCGGGAAGAGCTGGAACACCGTGTCCAGCGTCTTGCGCACGCGCGCCTTGTCGGTCACCGCGAAGGCGCCGAGTTCCAGGTTCTCGCGGACCGACAGTGAGCGGAAGATGCCGTGCCCCTGGGGCACGTAGGCGATGCCGGCGGCCACGTTCTCGGCCGGCTTGCGACCCGTGATGTCGCGCCCCTGGAACAGCACGCGGCCGGCGGAGGGCTTGATCATGCCGAAGGCGGTGGCGACCAGCGTCGTCTTGCCGGCGCCGTTGTGGCCCAGCATCAGCAGGATCTCCCGGTCCTGCAGGGCCAGGTCCACGCCGTGCACGACCGCCTTCTTGCCGTAGCCGGTATGCAGGCCTTCGACGGCGAGGACGGCGGTTCCGGTCGGTCCCGGCGCCGCTGCGCGTGCCGGGTCTGCGGAGGATTGGTGGGCGGCGGTCATCCGAAATACCTCTGCGCCAGCTCCGGGTTGCGGGTCAGCTCGTCCGGCGTCCCCGTCGCGATCGTCCGGCCTTCGTCGAGGAAGACGGCGACGTCGCACAGGGTTTTGATCACGTCGAGATTGTGCTCGATGATGCAGACCGTCTTTCCGTTCTCGGCGAGGCGGCGGAAGATCGGGAAGATCTCCTGCAGCGTCGTCGGGTCGAGGCCGGAGAGCGGCTCGTCGAACAGCAGCACCTCGGCGCCGGTCGCCAGCAGACGGGCGACGACGAGCAGCTTCTCCTCCGCATAGGACAGGTCCTCGGCGCTCTCGTGCGCCTTGTCACGCAGGCGGACGAACGCGAGGATCTCCATCGCGCGGTGGTAGTTCTCCTCCTCCTGCCGCTTGATGCGGGCGGGGCCGAGGAACACCGCGGCGATGGAATCGCCGGACTGGTGCGGCAGCGCCACCAGTACGTTCTCCAGGACCGTCATTTTCGTGAACAGCTTGAGGTCCTGGAACGAGCGGGCCACCCCGGCCTGCACCAGCTGATGCGGCTTCAGGCCGCTCACCGGCCGGCCGCGCAACTCGATGGTGCCGGCATTCGGCTGAAGGAACCCGGTCAGCATGTTGAAGGCGGTGGTCTTCCCGGCGCCGTTCGGGCCAATCAGGCCGGTGATGACGCCGCGCTTCAGGTCGATGTCGAAGTTCCGCACCGCCACGATGCCGCCGAAATTCTTGGCGAGCCCGCGGGCGCGGATGGTCACGTCGTCGCCGGGCGCAGCTGCGACCGGACCCAGTTCCTCCGTCGCATGCGCATCCGTCCGCTCCCGCCGGGCGACCCGGGGGGCGGTGCGGTGTTCGCCCAGGATGCCCTGCGGGCGCACCAGCAGGATGCCGATCAGGATCAGGCCGTAGATGACTTGGCGCATCTTGTCAGCGACGTCCGGCGACATGTCGACGAACTTCAGCGCCTCGGGCAGGAACACCAGCACGATGGCACCGATGATCGATCCCCAGAGGTTGCCCGTGCCGCCGAGGATGACCATCGCGAGGATGTAGATCGTCTCCTCGATGGTGAAGCTCTCGGTGCCGACGAAGCTGATGTAGCGGGCCAGCAGAGAGCCGGCGACGGCGGCGAGGCCGGCCGCGATCGCGAAGACCGCGACCTTCATGTAGACGACGTTCTTGCCGATCGCTGCGGCTGCGGCCTCGTTCTCGCGCATCGCCTTCAGGGCGCGGCCGAACGGCGAGCGTGCGATGCGGAAGGTGATCGCGGCGCAGACCACGGCGGCGACCGCTGCCAGCGGCAGGAACGTCTGTGGGCTGTTGAGGGCCACCCCGAACAGCTCGATCTTCGGAATGCCGGCGATGCCGTCCGGTCCGCCGGTGAAGTGGCCGCCGTTGAGCAGCACCGCCAGCACGATCACCTGCAGCGCCAGCGTGACGATGACCAGATAGTGGCCTCCGATACGCATCGCCGGTATCGCCACCAGGGCACCGACGCCGGCCGTCATCGCGACGCCGATCAGCAGCGGCAGCGGGAAGGGAAGGCCGTACTGGGTCGTCAGGATGGCGGTGGCGTAGGCGCCGAAGGCATAGAAGGCGGCGTGGCTGAGGGCGAACAGGCCGGCGAAGCCGATCAGCAGGTTGAAGGACGTGGTGAGAATGACGTAGAGGCACGCCATCACCAGGACGTGGATAAGGTATTCCATGGTGCGTGTGCCTCAGGTGCCCTTGAAGAGGCCTTGCGGCCGAAACAGCAGAACCAGGAACAGGACGAAGAAGGCGATCGTCGACTGCCACTCCGTCGGGATCTGCCACATGCCGACATTCTCGACGAGGCCCAGCAGGAAGCCGCCGATCACGGCGCCGATCAGCGATCCGACACCGCCCACGACGACCGCCAGGAAGGCGACGAACACGGCGATGAAGCCCATGTTCGGCACCCCGCCGTCCTTCATCAGGATGAGGATGGCCGGTATGGCCGCGATGGCCGAGCCGAGCGCGAAGACCAGCATCGACACCTTGCCGGTATCGATCCCGATGACCCGCGCCATGTCGGCGTTGTCGGTCATGGCGCGGACAGCCTTGCCGTAGCTCGTCAGCCGCAGGAAGGCCGCCAGGGCGCCGCCGACGACGATCAGTGCCGCGATCTGCCAGAGCTGCAGCTCCGTGAAGACGACCGGGCCGAGCAGGAAGATGTCGGGGCTGACGTCGACGACCTTCTTGTCGGTACCAAAGGCGATCCCGACGGTGTTCTCCAGAACGATGAACAGACCGAGCGATGCGATGAGCACGACGAAGGTCGGCGCCTGCCTGTCGACGAACGGTTTGTACAGAAGCAGGTAGCTGGCGACGCCGATCCCGGCGGCGATCAGGATGCCGCCGCCCGCCGCGGCGATCAGCGGCAGGCCGAGCAGTGCCACCAGTGCCCAGGTGGCGTAGGCGGCCAGCGTGTAGACCGGCCCGTAGGCGAAGTGGACGATCCCGGTCGTGCCGAAGATCAGCCCGAAGCCCAGGCCGAGCAGGGCGTAGTGGCTGCCGTTGACGACGCCGTTGACGAGGAGCTGGAGGAAGAGGTCCATGCGCGCGGGTCTCCGGCGGACGAGCCCCGTCTATGGATTGGGGGCCGCCGCCGTGAAGGGATGGGGCGGGACGGGTTCGTCCGTCCCGCCGGATACCGTGACCGCGTACGGCGGTCGGGTACCGTGAGGATCAGTTCTTGACCTGGGTCTCGACGAACTTGACGAAGGTCTTCTCGCCGTCCTTCACCTCGAACAGCCCGACGCGCTTCGCTGCGACGCCGTTCTCCTGGAAGGTCATCTTGCCGCCATAGATGCTGTCGAAGGTCGGGTCGGCCTTCAGTTCCGCCATCAGCTGCGCGCCGGTCGGGTTCTTGATGCCCTTGTCCTGGTTGCGCTTCAGCAGCTCGGCGATCACGTAGATCCCCTCGTAGTAGTTGGCGGCATAGAAGTCCGGCTCCTGGTCGAACTTTGCCTTGTAGTCGTCATAGAACTTCTTCGCTGCCGGATTGTCGTCTGTCGGCGCGAAGTAGTCGTTGGTGAACTCGAACCCGTCGGCGAGCGCGCCGGCGACCTTGGCATCGTCGGGCGTGAACTCGATGCCGACCGCCGGCATCTTCATGCCGAACTCGCGGATGCGCTTGATCACCGTGCCCGCCTCGGGCCGGAAGACGCCCAGCATGATGACGTCGGGGTTGCTCGCCCGGATCTTGGCGATCTGCGTATCGACGTTCGCGGCGCCCGGAACGACGACTTCCTCGGCGACAACGGTGTTGCCGAGTTCGGCCCAAACCTTCTTGGAGATCTCGCGCACGCTGTCGCCGGCGTCGGTCTTCCAGGCGATGATCGCCATCTTCTTGAGGCCGCGCTCGTGCGCCCGGAGGGTCATGCCGCGCGCCAGGTCGCTGGCGAGCGAGCGGTTGTGCACGAGATACTTGGACGCGCCGATCAGCGAGGCGGAGACGCCGCCGCCGTTGATCAGGAATATCTCCTTCTCGTCGGCGATGGGCGCGATCGCCAGGGTCGGCGGCGAGAAGGAGGTCTGCACCGCGCGGACGTTGTGGATGTTCAGGAGCCGGTTCATCGCGGCAACCGCGGCCTGGGCGTTGCCACTCTTGTGGTCCTCGATGAACAGTTCCAGCTTGGTGCCGTCGACGCCGCCGGCGGCGTTGATCTCCTCGACGGCGAGCTGCGCGCCACGGCTCATCACCGTGCCGTAATAGTTGCCGGACCCGGTCATCGCCAGGATCGAGCCAATCTTGTAGCTCTCCTGCGCCGATGCGGGCGTGCTGGCGCCGGACGTGACGGCGAACGCCGCGGCCACCGCCGCGACAGTCAGAAACCTTCTCATATTGGTCCTCCCGGAGTCGGCGGCTGCGCACGTTCGTCGAGGGCCGCGCTCGTTGCGGCAATGCTTAACCCAGCCGCGGCGGGCGTGGCAATGTCCGTGCAAAGCTGCTACCGCTTGCCGCCGGAAGGGCCGGCATCGGCGCCGTCCCGATCAGTGCGGGAGGACAAAGATGGACAATCCCTACAGCCTCGAGGGCCGGCGCGTCCTGGTGACGGGCGCGGCGCAGGGGATCGGACGCGAGGTGGCACTGCTGGTGACGCGCCTCGGCGGCAAGGTGGGGGCGATCGACCTCAACGGCGATGCGCTGAAGTCGCTGGCCGAGGAGACCGGCGGTGCCCTGCGGACCTTCACCGGCAGCGTGACCGACCAGTCCTTCATCGACGCGGCGGTCGAGGACATGGTCAAGGAATGGGGCGGGGTCGACGGCCTGTTCAACAATGCGGGCATCGTCCGCGCCGCCATGATCCACAAGATGACGCGGGCCCAGTGGGACGAGGTCATCGGCGTCAACCTCACCGGCGTGTTCCTGGCGCTGCAGTCGGTCGGCCGGCACATGATTCAGCGCGCCGAGAGCGGCGAGAGCGGCGTGTGCAACGGCCAGATCGTCAACGTCTCGTCGATCGCCGGCACGCGCGGCACGATCGGGCAGATCAACTACGGCGCGGCGAAGGCCGGCGTCCTCGGCATCACCATGAGCGCGGCGCGCGAATGGGCGCGCTACGGCATCTGCGTGAACGCCGTCTCGTTCGGCACCGTGGTGACGCCGATGACCGAGGTCGTCCGCGGTCCGAAGTTCGCGGCGCAGACGCTCGCCTCCATCCCGCTCGGCCGCTATGCCGAGACCAGCGACGTGGCGCCGGGCATCTGTTTCCTCATGGCGCCGGGCTCGACCTACATCACGGGCAAGAACCTCGTGATCGACGGCGGCATAACCGCGATGTGAACTTTTTCGAAAAGAGTGCTGGACAGGGAAGGGGCCCACGTCTACATACGCGGCTCCCGACGACGGGGCGCCACCGAGCGGCGCCGCAGACACCGGGAAAGAAAAAAGCCTCTTGACGGGGCGGCGGCAAACCCCTAAGTTTGCTGCCCGCTCACGAAGCGGACCGCCGGTGAAAATCGGCTTTGCTGTTGAAAAAGTTGATAGAATGGAAGGGATGCGCGGGCGGCGCTGCGTCGAGCGATCGGCGTAACGGTTCGTCATGCGTATCCTGG